>JBAYOJ010000016.1:0-19367 GCA_041678385.1 Burkholderiaceae bacterium
CGGGCAGATCTTCGGCCATTACGTCGAGGGCGACACCGTTGCTGAAGTGGCTGATGGTTTGGCTGGTGATCGGCATGCTGGCTCTCAGAGATCGAGGGTGGCTATGACAGGGGCGTGATCGGATGGCTGTTCAAGGGCGCGCGGCTCCTTATCAATGACGCAGGCCGTGCAGAGCGGCCGCAAGGCGTCGGAAAGCAGCACATGGTCAATGCGCAAGCCGGCGTTGCGGCGGAATGCGAATCGCCGGTAGTCCCACCAGGAATAGGATTTTTCGGGTTGTGGGAAGAGCCGGTAGGCATCCGTCAGGCCAAGGTCCAGCAGCGCCTGGAAGGCCTTGCGCTCGGGTTCGGACACCAGTACATCGCCTTCCCATTTGGCAGGGTCGTGCACGTCTTCATCGGCGGGCGCCACGTTGTAGTCGCCCAGTATGGCGAGCCGGGGATGGGCACGCAGTTCGATTTCCAGCCAGTCGCGCAAGGCCTGAAACCATCGCAGCTTGTACTCGTATTTATCGCTGCCCACCGACTGCCCATTAGGGCAATAGGCATTGATGACGCGCACCGGGCCTGACGGCGATGGCAAGGTGGTGGCAATCACCCGCTGTTGCGGATCTTCAAAGCCCGGCATGTTGCGTTGAGTATCGTCGCCTGGCTGGCGCGAAATGATGGCTACACCGTTGTAGGTTTTCTGACCGGCCCAGACGGCGTGGTAACCGATATCCGTAAAGGCGGCTAGCGGGAAGAACTCGTCGGCGAGCTTGAGTTCCTGCAGGCACAGGGCATCAACGGGATTGGCCTGCAGCCAGTTCAGAACTTGCGGTAAGCGAACCTTCAGGGAGTTCACGTTCCACGTTACGAGTTTCACGGTAGAGACTGTCCTTATTAATCTGATGGAGCGCCGCTTCAGCTTGGGCTGTTGCGGGTAAACCACTATGGTAGCAGTGTATGGCGCTGCCGTGCTGGGGAAACCGCTGCTCCGGCTCAGGCCTTTGCGTCATCTTGAACCGGTCACCTGCATGACGAATGCTCATCAAGTTTCTTTTAATTACATATGTCACAAATTGACTTTATACTTCCAGCCTTTCAGCTATTTGGTTTGCGTATCAGGCGGAAGAAGCCGGCCGTGGGGCAGGCCCCAGGCATGTAGGCGCTGCCTGTGATGCGGGTTCAGGCGCGGTATGATCTTTTTATTCTGACGTATGCAAATGAAGCACAAGGAGATTTGAAATGGAAGAAGTCGTTATTGTGGCCGCCGGCAGGACGGCCGTGGGGGATTTTGGCGGTGCCTTGAAGGACGTGCCCCCCACGGAGCTCGGCGCCACCGTTGTTCGTGCCGTACTTGAGCGCGGCGGCGTTCCGGCCGAAGACGTTGAGCATGTTGTGTTTGGCCACGTCATCAATAGCGAACCGCGCGACATGTACCTTTCGCGCATTGCTTCGATGAATGCCGGCATTCCGCACACTTCTGTCGCCATGAACGTCAACCGCCTTTGCGGCTCGGGCCTGCAGGCCATCATCAGTGCGGCGCAGGCCATTCAGCTGGGCGACGCTCGTGTAGCCATAGGCGGTGGTGCCGAAAGCATGAGCCGTGCTCCCTATATCGTCCCCACCCAGCGTTGGGGCGCGCGCATGGGTGACGCCGCTCTGGTCGACATGATGACGGGCGCCTTGTCGGATCCTTTCGATCGCGTCCACATGGGCATCACGGCCGAAAACGTGGCCAAGCGCTACAACATCAGCCGTGACGATCAAGACCAACTGGCTCTTGAATCGCACAATCGCGCAGAAAACGCCATTCGCAATGGTTATTTCAAGTCGCAGATCGTGCCTGTCGTGCAGAAGACCCGTAAGGGTGAAGTCGTGTTCGACACCGACGAGCACGTGCGCATGGGTGCCACGATGGAAAACTTCAAGAGCTTGCGGCCGGTATTCCTCAAGGAAGAGGGCACTGTGACTGCCGGCAATGCATCCGGGCTGAACGACGGGGCAGCAGCCGTGCTGCTGATGAATGGCGCAATGGCGCGCGAGCGCGGCCTGAAACCGATGGCCCGGCTGGTTGCTTACGCTTATGCTGGCGTCGAGCCGCTGTACATGGGTATTGGTCCTGTGCCGGCCACCCGCATTGCGCTCGAACGGGCAGGCATTTCGATGGATCAGATCGATGTCGTCGAAGCCAACGAAGCCTTTGCAGCCCAGGCCTGCGCGGTCACCCGCGAACTGAAAATGGATCCCGCCAAGGTGAACCCCAACGGCAGTGGCATCAGCATCGGCCATCCTATCGGCGCGACAGGTGCAGTCATTACCACCAAGGCCTTGTACGAACTTGAGCGCATCGGCGGTCGCTACGCGCTGGTCACCATGTGCATCGGTGGCGGTCAGGGCATTGCAGCGGTATTCGAGCGTGTCTGAATCCGCATGGGGTGAAGAGGCAGGTGCCTCTTCGGCGCCCTGGGAATCCGACGAACCCACGATTTCCGAAGAATCCGGCATCCGCTACCTGCATTTTGGCACTGAGTGGGTGCAGGGCGCCATGCGCCTGCGCCGCCCCAACGACCTGGTCCTTGCCTACACTCAGCAGATGATGGCCTGGCTGTTGCTGGTGGAACCCAGCGCAGAAGACGATGTCGGCATCATGGGGCTGGGCGCGGGTTCGTTGCTTCGGTATATCTTGCGCAACACGCCCGCGCGTGTTGCCACGGTAGAGTGGAACCCCATGGTTACGGCTGTGTGCCGCAGCCATTTCCGCCTGCCTGACCTTCCACGTTCCGAAATCGACCACTGCGATGCGGCCGATTGGGTCAAAGAGCCTCGCAATATCGGGCGGTTCAAAGCCCTGATGGTCGATCTCTACGATGCGTCGGCGCAGGGGCCAGTGCGCGGTTCGCCCGATTTTTACCTTGATTGCGCACGCGCTTTGGCCGATCCGGGCGTGATTACCGTTAATCTGTTTGGCGAGCATGCCAGCTTCGAGCCCAACCTGGACGGTCTGCGGGCCGCTTTCCCGGACGGTTTGCTGGTGTTGCCCGAGATCGATGCCGGCAACCGTGTGGCCATCGGCGTCAAGGGCGATTTACTTGATCTGTCGGTAGGCCGTTTCATCGAACGGGCGGGCCAGATCGAGCAGCGTTATCGTCTGCCGGCGGTACGCTGGGCACGTGACATTCTGCTGCAGTTGCAGCAGGGCAAGGTCGCCAGCGTTTGATCACGGGATTTCCCGGCAGACAATTGCCTTGTTCTCACATACACTTACGCGCATTCGCGGTTGCTTGCCGCCTGTCCGTTATTGCCAAGGAGCCTCCATGAAGTCAAAAGTCTCTGTCCGTACCCTGCTCGCAGGCTTGTTCGCAGCGGGCCTGATGGCGCATGCGCCGGCCTGGTCCCAGTCCGTGGCCGTCATGTCGATTGTTGAACATCCTGCTCTCGATGCTGTCCGCGATGGCGTCAAAGAAGCATTGGCCGACGCCGGCTACACGGAAGAGAAGGGTTTGAAATGGCAGTATCAGACGGCGCAGGGCAATACAGCCATTGCTGCGCAGATTGCCCGAAAATTCATCGGTGACCGGCCTGACGTGATTGTCGCTATTGCCACGCCAACCGCGCAGGCAGTGGTCTCTGCCACCAAAGATATTCCCGTCGTGTATTCGGCCGTGACCGATCCGGTTGCCGCTCAGCTGGTCACCACCATGGAAGCTTCCGGCACCAACGTTACCGGCGTGTCCGATCGCCTGTCGCTGGAACGACAGATCGAGCTCATCAAGAAAGTGGTGCCTGATGCCAAGCGGGTCGGCATGGTTTACAACCCTGGCGAGGCTAACTCGGTCGTGGTGGTCAAGGCCATGCGCGAGCTGCTGCCGGAGCAGGGCATGTCGCTGGTCGAGGCCACGGCAGCACGCACGGTAGACGTCGGGGCAGCCGCCCGTAGCCTGGTGGGCAAGGTCGACGTTATCTATACCAACACTGACAACAACGTGGTGTCTGCCTACGAAGCTCTGGTGAAAGTGGGCACAGACGCCAAGATGCCGCTCATCGCTTCCGACACCGACAGCGTGGTGCGGGGTGCGATTGCCGCCGTAGGCATCAATTATTTTGACCTTGGCAAGCAGACGGGCCGCAGCGTGGTTCGCATCCTCAAGGGCGAAAAACCCGGGGACATCGCTTCAGAAAGCAGCGACAACCTCGAACTCTTCGTGAACCCGGGAGCCGCCAAGAAGCAGGGCGTGACCCTGGCCGACGACTTCATCAAGTCGGCGACCAAAGTCATCGAGTAAACTGACGTTTCGTCGCGGGGCGGGTTGTGCTGAACAACCCGCCCCGTTCGTTCCCGCCCCCCTCGTTCTTGATCATGTCCATTTATTCCTTGTGGGGTGCACTGGAGATCGGCCTGATATTCGGCCTGGTGGCTCTGGGTGTACTGATTTCCTTTCGTATCCTTCGCTTTCCCGACCTGACGGTTGACGGCAGCTTTCCGCTGGGGGGCGCCACCGCCGCCATACTGATCAGTGTCGGCCTGGACCCTTTCACTGCCACCCTGGCGGCCATGGGGGCGGGTGCTTTTGCGGGGATGATCACCGGCTGGTTGAACGTCAAGCTGCGCATCATGGATCTATTGGCGAGCATTCTCATGATGATCGCGCTGTATTCCATCAATCTGCGCATTATGGGCGGCCCCAACGTGCCCCTGATCATGGAACCCACTGTTTTTACGATTCTGCAGCCCAGCGGTCTTACCGATTACGTATTCCGGCCACTGCTTCTTGTGGTGCTGCTGGTGGTCGTCAAACTGCTGCTTGATTGGTATTTTTCTACCCAGGCCGGCCTGGCGATGCGGGCTACTGGTTCCAATCCACGCATGGCGCGCGCCCAAGGGGTGGCAACCGGCAGGCGCGTACTGGTCGGTATGGCAATTTCCAATGCCTTATGCGCCCTGGCCGGGGCGCTGTTTGCTCAATCGCAGGGGGGCGCCGACATCTCCATGGGCATTGGTACCATCGTTATTGGGTTGGCCGCAGTCATCATCGGCGAAAGCATCATGCCTTCACGCCGATTCTTCATCATTACATTGGCGGTGATCATAGGCGCGGTGCTTTATCGCTTCTTTGTGGCGCTGGCGCTCAATGCCGATTTTATCGGCCTGCATGCGCAAGATCTGAACCTCGTCACGGCGCTGCTGGTCACGTTCGCATTGGTAATGCCCTTGATCAAGCAGCGCCTGCGAGGCCGCAAGGGGGGCTGAATCATGCTGAACGCCAAAGATCTCCACATTACTTTCAATGTCGGCACACCGATTGAAACCCGGGCACTGCGGGGCATGTCCATGCAGATACCCGAAGGCCAGTTCGTAACGGTCATCGGTTCCAATGGGGCAGGGAAGTCCACCTTTCTGAATGCCGTATCAGGCGACCTCCCGGTTGATACGGGCAGCATTGTGATTGATGGCCGTGACGTCACCCGGCAGCCGGTTTGGGAACGGGCCCGGCAGGTTGCCAGGGTTTTTCAGGACCCGATGGCAGGTACCTGCGAAGATCTGACCATAGAAGAAAACATGGCGCTGGCATACGCCCGTGGCGAGCGGCGCGGTTTGTCTCGGGCAGTGAAGGCCAGTATGCGTGACGACTTCCGTGCCCGCCTGGCTACGCTGGGGCTGGGTCTGGAAGACAGGCTTACAGACCGCATTGGCCTGCTCTCGGGCGGTCAGCGTCAGGCTGTCAGCCTGTTGATGGCAGCGTTGCGGCCGTCGCGCATTCTCTTGCTGGATGAGCACACGGCGGCGCTCGACCCACGGACGGCAGAATTTGTGCTGCGCCAGACGGTGCGTATCGTCGAGGAAAACCGGCTGACCACGATGATGGTGACCCACAGCATGCGTCAGGCGCTTGATGTTGGTGAACGCACCATCATGTTGCATCAGGGCCGTGTGGTGCTGGATGTCTCGGGCGATGAGCGTCGCGGCATGAAGGTCGAAGACCTTCTGCACATGTTCGAGCGCGTGCGAGGCGAGCAATTGGCAGACGATGCATTGTTGTTGAGCTGAGGCTGCCACCCGCGCCCAGGCAGGGGGTGCGCCGCCTGGCATAGGGCTTGCTGCAGCTGGTTGTTTCAATATCGGCAACACGCATGCACCCAAAAAAAATCCCCAGCACGCTACGCATATTGACGGTGAACACCCATAAGGGGTTCACCATTTTCAATCGCCGCTTCATTCTTCACGAACTGCGCGAGGCTATCCGCGCGACCGAAGCCGATATCGTCTTTTTGCAGGAAGTGCTGGGTGCACACCATCGTCATGCGCGCCGTTTGGCGCAATGGCCGACCATCAGTCAGTATGAATTTCTGGCTGACACAATCTGGTCGGACTTCGCCTATGGGCGCAACGCCGTCTATCCCTACGGTCACCACGGCAATGCTGTGCTGTCCAAGTATCCCATTGCCGACTATGACAACATCGATGTCTCCATAGGCAAGCATGAGCGGCGCGGCCTGCTGCACTGCGTGCTGCGTCCGCCCATGCTGGATGTCGATGTCCACGCCATTTGCGTGCATCTGGGCTTGCGTGAATGGCAGCGTGCGCCCCAGCTGGATACCCTGTGTTCCCTGATAGAAGAAAAAATCCCGTCGCGAGCGCCTTTATTCGTTGCGGGCGACTTCAATGATTGGCGCAAGCGGGGGCAGTCGATACTGGACCGCTGCGCCGGTCTGAAGGAGATTCATTACGAAAAGCATGGTCATCTGGCCCGCACATTCCCCGCAAGGTTTCCGCTATTCCGGCTGGACCGCATCTATGTGCGCAACGTGAACAGTTTTCGTACAGTCAAACTTTCGCGCCACCCCTGGTCCAAACTATCGGATCATGCTCCGCTTGCCGCTGAGGTTTCACTATGAGCGCTCTGAAATGGACGGAAGGCAATGCCTTTGAACTCCTGGAAAATGGCGAAGGTTTTTTCCCCGCGGTTTTCGAGTCCATTGCCGGTGCGACCCGTAGCGTGGTGATTGAGACCTTCATCATCTTTGACGACAAGGTGGGGCGGGAATTGCGACAGGTGCTGCTTGATGCCGCCCAGCGCGGGGTTCAGGTTGACGTGACTGTTGATGGCTATGGGACGGCCGACCTGCCCGCCGCCTATATAGAAAGTTTGATTGAGGCAGGGGTCCGTCTGCATGTTTTCGACCCAAAACCGCGCCGGTTGGGCTTTCGTACCAATCTCTTCCGCCGCCTGCATCGCAAGATTGTTGTGGTTGATAGTGAGATTGCCTTTATCGGCGGCATCAATTTTGGCGACGATCATCTGATTGACAGCGGCCCCAGGGCAAAACAGGATTACGCCGTGAAACTGCGTGGCCCACTGGTGGCGGAAATTGAGGCGGACGCATTACGCCTGCTGTCGGCCAGCAAGCACAGCCGTCCGTTCTGGCGCCGCCTGCGCTGGCGCGGGAAATCTGTGAAATCGCACCCAGGCGGGGTGGTGGCAGCCTGGGTGACACGCGATAACGATGAGCATACCAACGACATTGAGCAGCAATACCGCATAGGCATTAGAGCCGCACGCCGCGAGATCACCATCGCCAACGCCTATTTCTTCCCGGGGTATTCCCTGCTACGCGACCTGCGTAATGCCGCGAAAAGAGGCGTGCGGGTACGCTTGATTCTTCAAGGGGAACCCGACATGCCTGCGGCGCGATTTGCCGCGACGATGCTATACGACTATCTGCTCTCGGCCGGCGTGCAAATCTATGAATATTGCGAGCGTCCTTTCCATGGGAAAGTAGCGACTGTGGATGGCCAGTGGGCCACGGTGGGTTCCAGCAATCTCGACCCGCTCAGTCTGGCCCTCAATCTTGAAGGCAATGTGGTGATCAGGGATGAAAGATTCGCAATGTGCCTGCAGGAGCGTCTGGACTATCTGGTCGACAATGAATGTCGTCTCATGGAACGGGGCAGCAAGCCCAGGCGCAAAATTCAGCGGGTGCTGGTAGGGGTTTTTGTATTCCACTTTCTGCGGCGATTTCCCGCCTGGGCGGGCTGGTTTCCGGCTCGCAAGCCTGAACTAACCACCCTGGATGGGCCATTGGAAAACATCCACGAGGGCAAATCATGAGCGGCGTCTGGGTGGGGCTGCGCGGCTGGCTGCAACGGCACAGCGCGCGTCTCAAGCGCGTGGCGACCATCGCCTTCGTGTGTGTGATCATCGGCTTGCTTACCCGTGTCGCCCTGACGATTGAGTGGGGCGAGGTTGCCGACGCTGTTCTTGCCACGCCCGCGTCCGCTTTGTGGACAGCCGCCGTGTTGGTTGTGGCCAGCTATGTCACCTACACGTGTTTTGACCTGCTGGGTAAATGGTATATCGGCCACGCCCTGCCCTGGTGGCGCGTCATGATGGTGGCTTTCGTCAGCTATGCCTTCACGATGAATTTCGGTGCGGCGGTAGGCGGGTTGGCCTTACGGTTGCGCCTGTACGGAAAACAAGGCCTGGATCCCGGCCAGATCATGCGCGTCATGGGCCTGAGCATTACCACCAACTGGATAGGCTATTGCCTTTTGGGCGGGACCATTTTCGCGATGGGTGCGGTGCAGCCGCCCCAGGACTGGGAAATCAGTGGCGGCCCATTGCGCGTTATTGGCGGGGTGATGATAGCTGTAGCGCTGGGGTATCTGGCGCTATGTGCTTTTTCCAGTCAACGCAGCTGGACTGTTCGCGGCCATGTCATTGAGCTGCCGGAATGGCGTATTGCCGTGCTTCAGCTAGGTGTCGCCATGACCAACTGGGCCTTGATGGGGCTGATCGTTCATACAGTAATGCCAGGGGAAATCGCCTACACCACCGTGCTGGGCACGCTGCTGATCGGTTCTATCGCCGGAGCCATCGCCCATATCCCCGGGGGGCTGGGGGTGACGGAGTATGTCTTCATCACGCTGCTGTCGCCCGAGGTGCCGCGTCACGAAGTATTAGGGGCCATTCTGGTCTACCGCGCCCTTTACTACGTTGGTCCCGTATTGCTGGCCGGCCTGTGCTACCTTCTTTTCGAGGCGCGTTCGCCCGCAGCAGTGTCGAGTGGCACGAAGATTGCCTGAAGATTCGAAGCCCTATTGCGGAGGATCCGGACATGTCTCTTATTATTGCTGCCCGTTTTGACACCTTTGACGCTGCGAATGCTGCTGCTCAACGCTTGATGGGGGCGGGGGTGCACGAAGACGCGCTTCATGTCTTTTATGTGAATCCGCCCGGCGCTCATGACAGTTATCCGGTTGGCGGCGATCAGGCCGCCGACCCCGGCACACGTCGCGCTCCGCGCAAGGCACTGGGCACGGCGGCCGTATTGGGCGCGCTCGGGGCGGTGGTTGGCGGCGTGATTGTCGCCAGTTTCGCCGATTCCTTCATTCCTATTATCGCGGGTGCCGGTGTGGGCGCTTACGTCGGTTCGTTGGCTGGCGCCATGCGCGGTATGGACCCTCGTCGCGACCGTGTCCAGGACCCTCATCGTGTTCAGGTAACAGGGGAAGGCCGGGCTGCCGGTGTTCTGTTGGCTGTCAACGCGGATGGCGAGCGGTCCCGTGAAATTGCCGGCTTACTGGTGGAATCAGGTGGCCGCGAAGTGGAACGGGCGCAGGGCCGTTGGCGTGGCGGTAAATGGGAAGACTTCGACCCTTTGTCCGCGCCAGTGCCGCAGCCCGCAGGTGGCCACTGAAATCGCCGCCCCGGCGAAAAGGGGCGGCGGAGTCTGCCTTCAATAAGCGCGAACTTGAAGGTCGTACTCGACCGAGCGCACGCCCGTCACCTGTCGGGCTGCCTGGACTGCGTTGCGGGCTGCCGTTTCGTTGCTGGCTGTACCACGTAGCGTCACCACCCCGTCGTAGGTGGAAACTTGAATATTGTTGGCATGGATGCCGGGCACACCCAGCACAGTGGCATGAACGCGGCTCGTGATACTGGCATCGTCCTGATATTGCGCGGCGCTGCGAGCATTGGGCGGTTCAACCCTAGGCGGATTCTCAGGGGGATAGTTGTCGGCGGTGGGGTAGGAATTGGTCCCGCAGCCCGCAAGCAGGCCCAGGGCCAGGGCGCCGCTCCAAAGCGTCTGACGTAAAGTTGGAATCATGTCTTTTTCTCCTTGTCTTCCGAGTGTTTCTTTATCGTTTGCCCATGACCGGGCAGACGGTTCCCGAGCACTCCTGCAATCGGCATGCCGCCCGCAGTTTCCCGCGATTAATGAGAATGTGAAACATTTTCGCCTTATACTGCTGCTTTTCTGTGCCATCCGTCTGTGGCCACAAACGACGAAATAAACTTGCCAATCTATACGAGATTGGGGCGATAAGGGGGTTGTATGCCATTGTTAGGCCTGCCGTACAAGCGGATGGTCATGGTCTCGTCCATAACCATAGCGGCAATGCTGGCTGCCTGCAGTGATGAGCCAGCCCAGCAAAACATGTCGGGCATGAAAGTCCCCGTCAGCGTGGTCACCGTGCAACCGACGGCCACCGAGGTCTATGCTGATCTCCCCGGGCGTGTAGAAGCTATCAAGGATGCGCAGATTCGCGCGCGCGTGACCGGCATCGTGAAGGAAATCAACTTTCAGCAAGGCAGCGAGGTCAAAGAAGGGCAGTTGCTGTTCACGATTGACCCGGCACCCTACGAAGCGGAGCTCAATCGGGCCCAGGCGGAGTTGCAACGTGCCGAAGCCGATGCCGGCAGTGCACGTCTGCAGGCCCAGCGCTATGCCAAGCTGATCAAGTCTAACGCCATCAGCCGCCAGGAATACGATAACGCGGTGGCAGCATCCAAACAGGCGGAAGCCGCCATTGCCGGTGCGCAGGCCGCTGTGCAGTCGGCCGAGATCAATCTGGGCTACACCCGGGTCGATGCGCCTATCGATGGCCGCATCGGGAAATCCATGGTTACCGAAGGCGCCCTGGTCAGCGCGCAGAACGCCACGCAAATGGCAACCGTGCAGCAGCTGAGCCGGGTCTATGTCGATATCACGCGCTCCACGACGCAGCTGTCCATGCTGCGCAGGGCGCTTGAAGCCGGCATCCTCAAGCAGGCAAGCAATGGCAAAGTGGCTGTGCAGGTGCTGCTTGACGATGGCGCCATCTATCCTCATGACGGCGCCTTGCTGTTCTCGGGGGTCACGGTCGACCCCTCTACAGGGCAGGTTACGCTGCGTTCAGAATTCGACAATCCCGAAGAGATCCTGCTTCCGGGCATGTATGTGCGTGTGCGCGTACAGCAAGGGGTGGATGAACAAGCACTGCTGGTGCCCATGCAGGCCATCCAGCGCACGCCCGACGGCCTGAATACACTGATGGTGGTGCGCGATGGCGTGGTCAATCCCGTTGCGGTGGCAGTGGGGCCTGAAATCGATGGCCGTGCTCTGATCTACAAGGGGCTGTCGCCTGGCGACATGGTCGTGGTCGAAGGCTTCCAGAAGATTCGTCCCGGGGCACCAGTGCAGCCGATGCCCTGGAAGCCCAATGGGGGCCCGGCCGGCGCCGGCGAGCCAGGGGCAGCCGGGGGCGGTCAAGCGCCATCCCCTGGCGGGCAGGGCGCGGGCCAGGGTAGTGCTGCGCCCGCGGCTCAGGGTTGAGGAGCTCTCATGCCGCTGTTTTTCATTGATCGTCCCATTTTTGCCTGGGTCGTTGCCCTGGGCATTCTTCTGGCCGGCCTGCTGGCAGTGCCCAATATGCCGGTGGCCCAGTACCCGGACGTCGCGCCACCCACTATCAATATCCAGGCCACTTACCCCGGGGCTTCCGCGCTTGATGTATCGACGTCGGTAGCCAGCGTTATCGAGAACGAACTCAACGGGGCCAAAGGGCTGCTGTATTACGAGTCCGTCAGCGATTCGAACGGCCAGATGGAACTCAAGGTCACGTTCGAACCCGGCACCGACCCGGACATGGCCCAGGTGGACGTGCAGAACCGCATATCCAACATCACGTCGTCGCTGCCTGCCGCCGTCGTTCAGCAGGGGCTCAAGGTTTCGCAGGTCAATACGGGCTTCCTGCTGGTGGTCACGATGTCGTCCACCGATGGGTCGGTCAGCGCGCAGGCGCTGGCCGACTATATCACCCGCAACCTGCAGAATCCCCTATCGCGGGTAGAAGGGGTGGGGCGTTTTCAGCTGTTTGAATCGCCCCGGGCAATGCGGGTCTGGGTCGACCCCGACAAGCTGGTTGGTTTCAACCTGAGCATGGCCGAAGTCAATGCCGCCATCTCTGCACAGAACCGCCTGGTGCCAGGCGGGATGCTGGGTTCGCCGCCCAATCCGGCGTCGCAGCGTGTTGCGGCCCCCATCGTCGTGAATGGGGAGCTGGCTACGGTTGAAGAATTTAGCAATATCATTCTGCGCTCGAATCTCGACGGTTCAACGGTCAAGCTTTCCGACGTGGCGCGTATCGAGGTGGGTTCCGACAACTACATGTTCGGTGCCCGCCTGAATGGCAAACCCACTGCTGCCTTTGCCATATCCCTGACGCCCGAAGCCAATGCGCTTTCAACGGCCGAAGGTGTCAAGGCAAGAATGGTGGAACTTTCCGCCTTGTTCCCCGAGAACATCACTTACGCCATCCCGTACGACACATCACCCTATGTGGCGCTGTCCATCGAACAGGTGCTGCATACGCTCGTTGAAGCCATGTTGCTGGTGTTCGTGGTGATGTTCGTCTTCCTGCAGAATATCCGTTACACAGTTATCCCGGCGCTGGTGGTGCCGGTCGCCATGCTGGGTGCATTTGCCGTCATGCATGCACTGGGCATGTCGGTCAACGTGCTGACCATGTTTGCCATGGTGCTGGCCATTGGTATTCTGGTGGACGATGCCATTGTGGTGGTCGAAAACGTTGAGCGCATCATGGTCGAGGAAGGGCTGCCCCCGCGCGAAGCCACCCGCAAGGCCATGCCGCAGATTTCCGGGGCGATCGTCGGCATTACGCTGGTGCTTTCAGCGGTCTTCCTGCCGTTGGCATTCATGAGCGGCTCCGTGGGCGTCATTTATCGCCAGTTTTCGGTGGCCATGGCTGTTTCCATCATGTTCTCGGGCTTTCTGGCGCTTTCGTTCACGCCAGCCCTGTGCGCCACTTTCCTCAAACCCATCCCCAAGGGCCATCACGAAAGCAAGCGCGGCTTCTTCGGTTGGTTCAACCGCGTCTTTGACCGGATCACCGGCAGCTACGAATCATGGGTGGCACGTAGCCTCAAACGCGGCTTCCGCATGATGTTCATGTTCCTGGTGATGGTGATCGTGCTGGGCTGGATGTACTTCCGTCTGCCGACCGGTTTCCTGCCCGAAGAGGACCAGGGCTATGTGATCGCCAATATCGAACTGCCGGCAGGCTCGACGGCCAACCGGACGATCGAGGTCATTGAAAAGGTCGAAGCCTTCTTCAGCGAGCAGCCCCAGGTCGAGAACATCATCACCGTACAGGGCTTCAGCTTCAACGGCAACGGCCTGAACTCCGCCATCGCCTTTGTGCCGCTGAAAGATTTCTCTGAACGCAAGGGCCCGGAAAATTCCGCCCAGGCACTGTCGGCCAAGGCAGTGCAGAATCTGCTGTTCGGTATTCCCGATGCCATGGTGTTTTCCATCGTGCCGCCCGCTATTGCCGCCCTGGGTAACGCGTCGGGCTTTGACATGCGGCTGGAAGACCGTGGCAGCATGGGCCATGACGCGCTCATGGCCGCCACCCAGGAATTGCTGGCCAAGGCCAACCAAAGCCCCATTCTGCAAGACGTGCGCTTGACAGGTTTGTCTGCGGGTTCTCAGCTTGAGATCACCATTGACCGCGACAAGGCGGCCGCTCTGGGGGTTGATTTTTCCGAGGCAGCCACACTGATCAGTACAGCGCTGGGTTCAGCCTTCGTAGGCAAGTTCACCAATCAGGGCTGGGTACAGAACGTCTGGGTGCAGGCCGAGCAGGATCACCGCATGACTACAGAAGGGATCCTCAGCCTCAATGCCCGCAACAATCAGGGCAGCATGGTGCCGCTGTCCTCTTTTGTCACGCTGGAATGGGGGGCGGGTGCGACCCAGGTCGTGCGCTATAACAGCTACGAGTCGACACGTATCGGCGGCAACCCGGCGGCCGGCTATTCATCAGGGCAGGCCATGGCCGAGATGGAACGCCTGGTGGCCGAACTGCCCGCCGGCTTTACACCGGAATGGACAGGTTTGTCCTATCAGGAAATCCAGGCCGGCAACCAGACAGCCATTTTGCTGGGCCTGGCCGTGCTGGTCGTCTTCATGGTGCTGTCAGCGCTGTATGAAAGCTGGGCCATACCGCTGTCGGTCATGCTGGCGGTGCCACTGGGCATGCTGGGGGCCGTGGTGATGGTGGCTTCCGTCGGCATGGTCAATGATGTGTACTTCCAGGTCGGTATGGTGACGGTGATCGGGCTATCGGCAAAGAACGCCATTCTGATTGTCGAATTTGCCAAAGACGCCTATGCCGCTGGCGCTGATCTGTTGGAAGCCACCGTCGAAGCCGCCAGGCTGCGCTTCCGCCCCATTCTGATGACGTCCTTTGCCTTCATCCTGGGCGTGGTGCCGCTCGTGATGTCCACTGGGGCCGGTGCCGCCAGCCAGAATGCCGTCGGTTACGGGGTGCTGGGTGGTATGCTGGCAGCGACTCCGCTTGCAGTTCTCTTCGTGCCTACGTTCTTTGTCGTCATATTGTCCCTGTTCAAGACGCGGCCCAAGCTGCTCGGCGCGCACGCAGCGGCGCATCACCCATCCGCACAAGCGGTAGAAGCCCCGCCGGCCGGTCCGGACGGTTCGCAGTCCACTGACAAGAATGCACCATGATTGCTGATTCGTTCCCTCGCAAACTTCTACCCGTCCTGCTTGCCGCCGCGCTGGCAGGTTGTTCGCTGGCTCCCGAATACCAGCGGCCCGGGGCACCGATACCTGCTGCCTTCCCCAATGCCGACGCCTTCGGCACCAAGGCGTCGGGGGCCGACGCCGGGCATGGTGCCGAGCTTGGCTGGCAAGAGTTTTTCACCGACGCGCGTCTGCGTGATCTGATTGGTCTGGCGCTGGACAACAACCGTGACCTGCGTATTGCGCTGGGGCGTGTCGAAGAGGCGAGGGCGCAGTATGGCATTGCCGATAGTGATCGCTTGCCGACTTTCGGGATAGGCGGCAATGCGCAGATCACCCGCTCGCCCGCTGACATGCGTATGGGCGGGCCGGATAGCCCCAGCGTGTCGCGCAGCTATATGGCAGGGGCGGCCATGACCTCTTTCGAGCTCGATTTTTTCGGCCGTATCCGCAATCTGAGCGAAGCAGCGCGCCAGCAGTATCTGGCGACCGCGCAGGCGCAGCGCACGGTACAGATCAATCTAGTGGCTCAGGTGGCCGAGGCCTATTTCCGGCTGCGAACGGCGCATCAGCTGCAGGAACTCATGGACAAGACGCTGCAGTCGCGCGAAGCGACGCTGCGGCTGGTCCAGGCCCGCTACGATACCGGTGTGGCATCGGCGCTCGACCTGCAACAGGCGCGCGGCCAGGTCGAAACCATACGCGCCGACCAACAGGCCATGCGTCGGGTCGAGGCCCAGGCTCTGAACGCTTTACAGTTGCTGGTAGGTGCGCCGTTGCCAGACGACCTGCCGCCGCCCGCAATCTTCGGGCGTGATCAGGTGCTGGCCACGG
Source organism: Burkholderiaceae bacterium (assembly GCA_041678385.1). Lineage (GTDB taxonomy): Bacteria > Pseudomonadota > Gammaproteobacteria > Burkholderiales > Burkholderiaceae_B > Yanghanlia. The sequence continues at coordinate 15,645 of JBAYOJ010000016.1, forward strand.
TTCCGGTGGGCCTGCCTTCCGATCTTCTGACCCGGCGCCCCGATATTATTGGTGCCGAACACGCATTGATCGGGGCGAATGCCAGCATAGGCGCAGCCCGGGCCGCATTTTTTCCGAACATTTCCATTACCGGCCTGCTGGGCTTCGCCAGCCCGCAACTGGGCGGCCTGTTTTCCGGCGGCAACCGCTATTGGCAATATCAGCCACAGATACAGGTGCCCATCTTCAGTGGCGGCGTCGCGGGCAATCTTGGCCTTGCCGAAGCGCGCAGAAACATAGCAGTTGCCGAGTACGAAAAAACCATCCAGACGGCCTTCCGTGAAGTCGCCGACGCGCTGGCAGGCGAAGCCACCTATTGGGATCAGCTGGAGGCCATGCGGGCGCTCGAAGCCACAGCAACCGAGGCCTTACGCCTGGCCAACCTGCGCTACGAAACCGGGGTTGACAGCTTCCTGCAGGTGCAAAGCGCGGAAGTGAATCTGTATGGGGTGCAGCAGGCCTTCCTGCAGGTGGGCGCCGAGTCCTTGCTCAATCGCGTAGCCTTGTACAAGGCTCTGGGGGGTGGCTGGCTGGAAGAATCCGCTGACGGCATCGACATACAGGAACCGGGCAGCATAGCAGGGCAGGGGCAATCCCCAATGCCGGTCGCGGCCAACTGAGTTTACGAAACCCCGGCCGTCCCCCGGTCGTTTATTCGGCATGGCGGACGGCCGGCTGCTGAAAACCCGTAAAAAGCCCATAATAGGAGTTTTGGAGGGTTAGTCATGTTAGAGCTGGGCGTGAATATAGATCACGTGGCCACCTTGCGTCAGCAGCGCCATACGGCGTATCCCGATCCCATCGAAGCGGCCCGCCGCGCCGAAGATGCCGGGGCTGACCTCATTACCTTGCATCTGCGTGAAGATCGCCGCCACATTCAGGATGCCGACGTTGATGCCATCCGGGCTGTGCTGCGCACCCGCATGAACCTGGAATGTGCCGTGACGCCCGCCATGCTTGATATTGCCTGCCGCGTACGGCCACAAGATGTCTGCCTGGTGCCGGAACGCCGTGAAGAGCTCACCACTGAAGGCGGGCTTGACGTTGTTGGTCATTTCGATTCGGTTCGCGATGCCGTAACGCGCCTGCACGACGCAGGTATACGGGTATCCCTGTTCATCGACCCTGAAGCCCGGCAGATCGACGCAGCCCAACGGGCAGGGGCGACAGTGATTGAGTTGCACACCGGCGCCTATGCAGAAGCCGAAACCGATGCGGCCGCCCGCGAGGCCGAGCTGCAACGTCTACGGGCCGGTGTGGCCGAAGGGGTTGCGCAGGGCCTGCGGGTCAACGCGGGCCACGGCCTCCACTACACCAATGTACAAGCCATTGCCGCGATGGAAGGGATTGCCGAACTGAATATCGGGCACGCCATCGTGGCACGCGCTGTGTTTGATGGCTGGGAAAAAGCCATCCGTGACATGAAGGCGGAAATGATCATTGCCCGCCAGGCTGCTTCCAGGAGAGAAAATGTCTGAAAACGCTTTGCAATTGTTGCTGAATCGTCAATCGGTGAAGTTCGTGCGGGCCCCAGGCCCCGATGAGCAGCAGCTAGGGTTGATATTGCAGGCCGGCATGTCGGCGCCAGATCACGGCAAGCTCAGGCCATGGCGTTTTTCCCTGATCCGGCAGGAATCCATGCAAGCTTTTGTCGATAAGCTTTTTGCGACAGCACAGGCATCTGACAAGCCCATACCCGCTCAAAAGGAAGAAAACGCCCGCCGCTGGCTGAAAGATGTGCCGCTGCTTATCGCCATTGCCAGTCATCGCGACCACAGTGTCACCAAGATTCCCGAACACGAACGCATGCTCGCCGTTGGCGCTGCGGCCATGAATATGCTCAATGCGGCACACATGATGGGTTTCGGTGCGTTCTGGAGCACAGGTCTGGGCACTTACATTGACGAAGTCAACGAAATGCTGGGCTTCGATCCACTCGATTACCGTTTCATGGGGTATCTGGCCATAGGTACGCCTATTGACGAAGTCTTCCCCATGACGCGGCCTGACTATCATCAGTATGTGAAGGAATACCGGCCATGAAGACGCTAAAGGTCGATGTGGCCATCATCGGTGCCGGCACAGCTGGCATGACTGCGTGGCGGTCAGCCACCAAGGCAGGCGCACGCAGTGTGCTGATTGAAGACGGCCCTTACGGCACAACCTGCGCACGAGTCGGCTGCATGCCTTCCAAGCTGCTGATTGCCGCGGCCGAGGCCGCTCACGCAGCGGCGCATGCAGCCCCTTTTGGTGTTCACATTGATGGCCTGCGCATCAATGGCCCCGAGGTCATGGAACGCGTGCGCACGGAACGCGATCGTTTCGTGGGCTACACCTTGCGCAGCATCGAAAGCATGCCCGAAGAAGACAAGCTGCGCGGCCGTGCCACTTTCTTGTCAGACACGGCTCTTGACGTTGGCGGCCATACCCGGGTAGAGGCGCGCAGTGTGGTGATCGCCACCGGCACGCGCCCTAACGTGCCGGCGCAGTACCAGCCGCTGGCCGACCGTGCCATTGTCAACGACGACGTGTTCGACTGGGTAGATCTGCCGGATAGCGTGCTGGTGGTCGGTGCAGGCGTCATCGGCCTGGAAATCGGCCAGGCGCTGTCGCGTCTGGGCGTGCGTACCCGTATCTTGCAGCGCAGCAACCGTCTGGGTGGTTTGCGTGATCCTTTGGTGTTTCGCAGTGCACTGGCCGCTTTCAACGAGGAGCTGGACCTTTGCCTGGAAGCTGCCATACTGGATGTCAGGCGCGTGGGTGAAGAAGCCGAAGTCCGCTATCAGGTACCGGGCAGCGCGGCCGTTACCGAGCGCTTCGACTACGTATTGCTTGCAGCTGGCCGGCTGCCCAACCTTGACGGCCTGGGCCTGGAACACACCGGTGCAAGCCTGAACGAACGTGGCATGCCCGCCTACGACGCCGACACCTTGCAGATAGGCGACACACCCATCTTTATCGCTGGAGATGTCAACGGCGTATTGCCCTTGCTGCACGAAGCGGCCGACGATGGCCGTATCGCCGGCAGGAATGCTGCCCGCTTTCCGAAGGTGGAAGCCGGCCCGCGGCGCGCGCCCTTATCCGTGGTATTCAGCGACCCTCAGCTCGCTGCTGTCGGCCTCAGGTTCAACGAACTTCCCGCCGATGCCGCCATAGGCGAAGTCGATTTCGGCAACCAGGGGCGCTCACGCATCATGCTCAAGAATCGGGGCAAGCTGCGTGTATACGCGGAACGCGGTAGCGGGCGCTTTCTGGGCGCTGAAATGGCGGGGCCTGCCATGGAACATATCGGCCACCTGCTGGCCTGGGCGGTGCAGCAGGAACTTACCGTTGAACAGATGCTGGGCATGCCGTTTTATCACCCGGTGGTGGAAGAGGGCGTACGCACGGCCTTGCAATACCTGGCGAAGGAACTGGCGGGGTGATGCCGGGCATGTGAGGCGCCCTCATGCGTGCGATGCTTCAAAACCATTCAGCCTGCATATCCATCGCAGTTCCATCCAGGCGGCGTAGCAGGGCATGTTGCGCCGTGTTGCGCGGGAGCTCACATCTGAAGTACCAGTCACATGCGGCGAGTTTCCCGGAAATGAAGGCCATGCTTCGTGTCGAGCGTTCGGCGGCGCGCAAGGCTGCCAAGGCTTGTTCCAGCCATATCCATGCCACTACGGTGCGGCCGGCCGTTTC
>JBAYOJ010000017.1:0-18570 GCA_041678385.1 Burkholderiaceae bacterium
AACTGGCCCAGAAAGTTGTAACCCTCGGCCTCGATAAAATGCAGTGCATACCAGCCGCGCTCTTCGCTGCTCAGCGCCTCTGATGCTGCGCCCTGTGCAGGTGGGCTGTCCGCCCACAGGCCCCTGACCGCATTCAAGGCAGATCGGGCAGTGTCGCTCATGCTGCGCATGAGCTCCAGCGTGAAGATTTCATGTGTCTGAAAATAATGGACCGGCAGCATGACATCTTCACCATAAGTGCGCAGCACATCCTGAAACAGCCGGCTCGCCCCGTAGGTCAATAGAACAGGCCGCGCCATATCCGGATACCGCATCATGGCCAGCCTCGCTTTCGCAACCAATATAGGGTCGTCGGCGTAAGCAAGAAACAGCGCCTGCAGCTCTGCGGATTCGGTCGACAAGGCCGCAGCATGTTGCGGCAGAACCTGCTTGACCTGCAAATGCACAAGCTGGTCTTCCAATGGCTTGGGTTGCCCCAGACCGGCAATCAGAAGCGCCCCCAGAAACGCCAGCAGGCCGGCCCATGCCAAAGATCTCATGAACACATCCTGGCATGCACCATCGTGTGATAACCGACCCATGCAGGCATCAAGTCCAAATCACGTCTCCTGTGACGAGCCTGACAATCCCCGCGACATACGACCGGGTAATGGAAATAATGTACATCATTGCCTGGGACCCTCTACGGCTTCCATCACCGGCTCAAGAGGTTGGAGGAGCTGGGTTCGTCACTTCTCATACGTCCAGGCCCGTCTTCCAATAAATGGCTCAATCCTATCCTTTTTTGAGTTGGACGCCTCGACAGAGGGGTTCCTACAATTGCCCGCAAAGGACGCACAAGAAAAACATCATGGCCATACGGGAGACATACGAAAATGATGCCCACCAATATAAAACACCGGCTCGTAGATCGAGATTCTTTCGCCCCAACGAACCCCCAGGCTTACGCTCCGGCATGCAGCCCTTCAAACAGGCTGACAAGGTTGACGTTGGGGCTGTCCATCGCCGCCTCTTTTATCCTGCCAATCAGTGCCCAGGCGCAAGCAAGCCAGTCTTACCCTGATCGCGCTATCAACCTCATCGTTCCTATCGGAGCCGGCGGTGTGGCCGACACTTCAGCAAGAATTCTTGCCCAGAGACTGAGCGAACATCTTAAAGTACCCGTGGTCGTGCAGAACAAACCCGGGGCGGCTCAATCCATTGGGGCCGATTACGTCATGCGCTCCAAGCCTGACGGCTATACGTTGATGTTTTCCACCGGCGGTTTTGTAGCGACGCCCTTCCTCCTGAAAGGGTTCAAACTGGATCCGATCCGGGATTTCGAACCCATTTCTCTGATCGCTTCCAGCAATAATGTGCTGGTCGGGTCCAACACCATACCCGGCAGCACGCTCAAAGATCTGGTGGAAATGGCGAAGAACAAACCTGGCGAAGTGTTCTACGGTTCACCGTCTGGTGCAACAACACTCGTATTCGAGCACCTGAATCAGGTCACCGGGATAAAAATTGAGCCCATCTTTTATCAGAGCACACCGGCCGCATGGGCCGACATCATTGGCGGCCGTATTCACGCCACCATGGAAGGGCCGGCGCTGGCTTTAGGGCAGGTCCAAGCCGGCAATGCGCAAGTCCTGGCGGTTTTCGGGCCCAAGCGCACGCCCGAATTCCCAGACGTCCCAACTGTCGCCGAGCAAGGCTATCCCGGATTCGGTATTGAAAGCTGGCAAGGGTTATGGGCACCCAAGGGTACTTCCCCAGACATTATCAATGTATTGGAAAAAGCCGTTATTGCTGTCATGACGACGCCGCAGATGAAGCAGGAAATGCGGGCAGCAGGGCTGGACGCGAAAGGTTCCACAGCCACTGAGTTCGCACAAGAGATAAAGGACAACACCGAACTCTGGCGCCAGGTCACCACAGCCGCCGGTATCGAACCTCAATAGCAGGAACAACACGACATGCTTGACTTGATTTCAATGTGCCGCCGGCCTGGCGGGTTAGTGATGGGCTGGTGTTCATCAGGCTCGCCCTTGCTTGGTGAAGCGATGGCCGTTGCCGGGTTTGATGCCCTGACAATAGATCTGCAACACGGCGTACAGGATTTTTCAGAAGTATTGCGCGTTTTACAAGCCATTGATGGCCGCGGAATCCCGACGCTCTGCCGTACGCCCTGGAACGAGCCGGGCCTTATCATGAAGGCGCTGGATGCGGGCTTTAACGGCATCATCTGCCCAATGATTGATGACAGGGATCAGGCAGAACAGTTGGCGCGTTATTGTCACTATCCGCCAAGCGGCAGCCGCTCCTTCGGCCCACATCGCGCCATGATCAGTTTCGGCGACGAGTACGTAAACGTCGCCAACGACAGGGTTGTCGTGCTCCCCATGATCGAGACGGAAGCCGGGCTGCGCAATGTTGACGAGATTCTATCTGTCCCCGGCATTTCCGGCGTGTACATCGGGCCCAACGATCTAGCACTGGCTTTTGGCTATCCAGCTCAGGGCGTCCCCTGCGAAGACATACAGCGCCATATCGAACATATTCACGCCAGAACCAAGGCCGCCGGAAAGATCTGCGGTATTGCCTGCGGGTCGCCCCAAATGGTGACCGATATGCTCAATGCCGGTTTCGAAATCGCCACTTTGCAAAACGACCTGCGTCTGTTCCTGGCCGGAATGAAACAACAGCTTTCGGCCATCCGTCGCTGAACTGACGCCAGGCAGTAGCGGTCGAGGCTAAAAGGCTGATGACACACACTCCCTGGCGGTCGACACGAACCGATGAACGGTTGAGTCGTGTTCGCCACGACGCCAGGCGAGCACAGTCAATAAAGCAAGTTCTTCCGCCCACTTCCGATCAATCTGCAGTGGGCGGATGGCAAGGCCATCGCCGGTATGTGATTGCGCGGCATAAGGGACTACTGCCAACCCTATGCCCCGTCGAACCATACCCAGCATTGCCGTAATCTGCGACATTGAAACGATCTTTCTAGGTGTCACGTCATACAGTTCGTAAAGCCTGTCCAGAACCACACGAAAATAACGTGAATGCGGCGACCAGGCGATCATCGACACACCGTCAAGATAGCGCATCGGAATCTGCTGCATTGCACTGAGCGGATGCGAGGCTGGCATGGCCAACGCCCAGCGGTCCCTCATAAGCAATTGCGACTCAAATCGCAATGAGTCAACCGGTGGTCGCACCAGCGCCACGTCAAGCGCAGCATCATCCAGCATGCGAAACTGCTCTTCAATCAGCAATTCCTTGAAGACGAAATTGACGTCGGGATAATTCTGCCGATGGCGCTGCACCAGCCGGGGCAACAGCTCAAACGACGCGGAAGATGTAAAGCCGATGACCAGTGTGCCCTGCTCCCCGCCTGCCGCCAACTGGGTCTGCGCAACGGCGTCTTTCGCACGTTGAAGTATTGCCCGCGCTTCGTGTAGCAGAAATGTTCCAGCCGGCGTTAAAGAAACGGATCGGTTATGCCGGACAAACAAGGTGACCTGCATGCGCTCTTCCAACAATGAGATCTGCCGGCTAAGGGGCGATTGCGTCATGTGCAGACGTCGGGCCGCCTGGCCGAAGTGCAAGGTTTCCGCGAGTGCCACAAAGCACTGAAGTTGCTGCAGGTCAAAAGGAAGCTTCATGTATCGTATCCTCCAGACGGACAATCCGGCCTTTACCAGCACAAGGGGCGCCGTTTACTAACGCCACTGCAACACACGTTCGACAATGTCGGCAAGCTTCTCGAAAGCCGGTGTGATTGCCGTTTCCGCCACACCCGCATAGCCCAGCAGAAGGCCTTGGCGGGCGGCCTTTCCATCTTGATAATGCAGTGACAAGGCACGTGTGACCACCCCCTGCCGCTGGCTTTCCTCAACGATTGCGATGTCGGCGCCCGCTGCGGTGTCAGGGGGAAAATGCAGCACCAAATGCAGGCCCGCCTCGTGCGGGGACACCGCCCACTTGCCAAACCGCCGGGCAATGGCGGCTCGCAACACCGTCTGCTTACGGTCGTAGCGCTGGCGCACCCGCCTGATGTGGGCTGCGTACAAGCCTTGCGAAATAAAATCTGCCAGTGCCGCCTGTTGTATCAGCTGGCCGTCTCGATAAAGCTCCGCAAAGCCGTCTGCACACTGCTGCGCCAAGCGTTCGGGCAGCACCACATAACCACTGCGGATACCGGGGAAGAGCGTCTTGGACATCGACCCCATATAGATCACCCGGCCTTGATCGTCCAGCCCCTGCACCGATGCCAGCACCCGCCCTTCATAACGGAATTCACTATCGTAGTCGTCTTCCAGAATCCAGACACCATGTCGATGCGCATAGTCAAGCAGCATCCGGCGCCGGGCCAGGCTCATCACCATGCCCAATGGAAACTGATGAGAAGGCGTAACATACATCAGCCTCGGAGGCTTGCTTAACAGCCTGCCCTGCGGGGCCATGCCTTCGGCATCGACCGGCACGGGTACGAGCTTCAAGCCATGCGCGCGCAATAAGCTGCGGGCGGGACGATAGCCGGGTTCCTCGACCCAGACGCTATCACCTTCGTCGGCCAGCATCTGGCTGATCAAAGCGATGGATTGCTGAATGCTGCTGGTAATGATGACCTGCTCGGGTTCGCAGACTATGGAACGCGAGATGCGCAAATGCTGGGCCAAGGCCTGCCGCAAGGGAAGATAGCCGCCGCTATGAGCATAATTAAGCAGATCTGCCGGGGCATGGCGCCAGTAGCGGCCAAGCAGTCTGGCCCACGCTGCCCGCGGAAAGCCTTCAACATCCGACATCCCCAAGGCAAAGGCGCCGGATGGGCTGCCCACGATAGCTGCGTCCCGCAAGACCCGAAAACCGCGCTGTGACAGGCCCGGCCCACCCTGCCCATCCGCGACAGAACTCACACTACCAGTCTGGGCAAGACGGCCTGGCACCGTTTCGGAGACATAGGTGCCGCTGCGATGCCGGCTCACCAGATAACCCTCGGCAATCAACTGCTCGAAGGCATGAAGGACGGTATTGCGCGATACACCCAGCTCGTCGGCCAATGCGCGGGATGACTGCAAACGCATATTCGTGGGCCAGTGTGATTGCAGAATAGCCTGACGCAAGAGATGGTAGATCTGGCGGTTCAGGGGGCCTTGGGGAGACTTCCGATCATGGTCAAGGTGCTGGCGTAAGTAGTCGGATAACAGCATGAAACACCCGCGATGAGTAGAAAGGGCGGAAAGCACTTCGGCTGGCTTTTTGGGAAGATCTGGCACCATCAAGTATTACGAAACTGGGCCTTTTGACTGAACCACTTCAGACATAATATCTGATCTGAAATCGTCGGCTTTCGACCCCTGTGTTTCATCCATGGATACCCCATCATGACTCCCTTAACGTCTCATCCTGGTCATTTTGCACCGCTCGACCCGCAGATCGAAACCTTCTTGCAGCGCATGACGGAAACCACCCTGCGCTACCCGCGCCGCGACAAGGTAAGCATCGAGGAAGCGAGACACCACTGCGAACTGATACGCGAACAGTGGGTGCAGGGCGGGCCCGAAATGGCCCATATTGAAGAACGCAAGCTGCCCACCCGGCATGGGGATATCCGCATACGTATCTACCAGCCACACAAACGGCGTCTGGACGGCGCCCTGTTCTACATACACGGCGGCGGGTTTGTGCTTTTCAGCCTGGATACGCACGACAGGGTCATGCGCGAATATGCCGAGCGCGCCGGCATCACCGTCATCGGCATTGATTACACGCGTGCGCCCGATTGCCGGTTTCCCCAGCCGCTCGAAGAATGTGCCGACGTCGTCGAATGGGTCAGCCGGAACGGGGCTGAACTCGGCATAAACCCACAAAGTCTCTTTATCGGCGGCGACTCCGCCGGCGCCAACCTTTCCTTGGGCACCTGCATACTGAGACGCGACCACGGGCAGGCTCCGCTGTCAGGCATGATCCTCAATTATGGCGCCTTCAGCACCGACGTCTACCGCGACTCCATGGTGCGTTATGGCGCTGGCGAGTACGGCCTGTCCCTGCATATGATGGTATGGTTCTATCGCAGTTATCTGAGCCGGCCAGAAGATCTCACGCACCCGCTGGTGAACCTGGTGGGCGCGGAACTGCACAAGCTGCCCCCTGCCTTCATGGCAATCACCGAATGCGACCCCCTTCATGATGACAGCGTGGAAATCGCCGCCAGACTGCGCGCGGCAGGGGTGGATACAACCGCGACGGTCTACCCTGGCACCATACACAGCTTTCTGGAAGCCGTTTCAATCGCAGATGTCGCGGCAAGGGCATTCGACGAAACCTGCCGGTGGATGCAGACCCAATGCACGGCTTAAAGCCGGCCCACAACCCTAGGGATCCTCTGATCAAGTCCCCGCGCCGCGCGCATCTGTGGAATCGGGCGATCTGCTTCGTTGCAAATGCTCGCGATAGCTACGGCTATCACTGCGCTTTGCGCCTCGCATCTCACACCGATCCACAGCGCCCGCTTCCCGCTCGACTTGATCAGAGGATCCCTAGCGAACCGAATCAAACCAAGGCCCAGCCATGTATACCCCCAAGCCCTACATCGAAGACGACCTGAACGTTTTGCACGCACACATGCGTCAATGGAGTTTCGCCACGCTGATCACACACGGTGAAAACGGCGTGCAGGCGACCCACCTGCCCTTCTTGCTGGAAACCAGCGCTGACACCAGCCAGACCCCCGCACAAGACCCTGCCCTGGGTGTGCTGGTCACTCACCTTGCCCGCGCCAATCCCCAATACCAGGATCTCAAGGCCGGCGCCCCAGCGCTAGTCATCTTCCAGGGGCCGCACGCCTTCGTCTCACCCAGTTGGTATGTGAACCAGCTGACCTTCCCCACCTGGAACTACACCGCCATCCATGCGCGCGGCCAGCCCATTCTGTTTGAAGAACCCGACGATATTCTGGCCATCCTGAAGAAGACCGTCCTGACGTATGACACACCGGTGGGCGGTTCCTGGAAATTCGGCGCCATGCCCGACGAGCTGATCCGGTCCCGCATGAAAGCCATTTTCGCCCTGCGCATTCCTATTGCCACCCTGGAAGGCAAGTTCAAGCTCAACCAGGATAAAACTCATGAAGATCGACTGGGAGTGGTGACGGCATTGGAACAACAAAACGACCCGCAATCGCAGGAAACGGCGGCATTCATGCGGGCTTTCCTGGATCTGGACCCAACTCCCTCATCTTGACCACGACGGTTTGTGTACAGCGCGAGGTCAATCATGGGCAGGGGCAGCAGGCTGCGTGATATGCAGTTCCGCCATCAGCCTTTTCGCTGAACAGACCAGCCATTCAACGGTGGGGTTGCGGTTGCCCTTGCGCCAGACCATCCATATTTCAATGGCAGGCAGGCTATCCGCAATAAACGGCCGGAATTCAACCAACGGGTTGCTGGTATAACGCCCCACCTGCCCGGCGACTATGCCGAGCCCCAAACCCGCCCCGACCATCGCCAGCATGGTCTGGGGTTCTATGCAGGACAGCACCAGCCTGTGCGATACATTAGCTGCACGAAAACCTTGTTCGGTAATATCGGCCAGATACTTGGCCTTGACAGGATCATGGCCCACATACGGCTGCCCTTCAAAGTCGGACAAACGCAGTTCCTTCTTCTTCGCCAGTGCATGATGAGCCGGCAGCACGGCGACCAGGTTATCGACATTGACCCGCAGGCTGTCGAAGTGGAAAAGATTGATGGACGGGCGCAATAGCGCTGCATCGATGTCGTTGCGGATAAGGGCATCGAGCTGGGCCAGCGTCATGAGCTCGTTGAGAGCAAGTTCCGCCATGGGCAGCGCTTCGTTGAAACCGCGCAGCAAACCGGGCAGGGCCTCGTACGCAGCCACCGGTGTGAACCCGAGCGAAAGGCGTTCTTGCGGCCGGTTTGCGGCATCGCGCGCCAAGGCGGTTGAGGTCTGGGCCGCCTGAATGACTTCGCGTGCTCCGCCCAGGAAGGCGGCACCCGCCGCGGTCAGGCGCACTTCACGACCGCTGCGTTCGAACAACTGCACTTCCAGACGGGCTTCCAGCAGCTTGATCTGCCGGCTGAGGGGCGGCTGGGTGAGATGCATGCGTTGCGCCGCACGCCCAAAGTGCAATTCTTCAGCGACGGCAACGAAGCATTGCAATTGGTGGATATCGAACGGTATCGGCATCAATACTTGTATCAGCTCATCCAAACATTGAATTGGACCTGGAGCCCAGCACTTTCTATTATATCTGATGGCCTGCCGCCAGCCTCCCATGGGAACATTCCTGGAATGTGCTTCGATCCTCATCGAAGCGGCCTTTCTTCACCACTCTGAATTGGTTTACACAAGGATCCACACTATGCAAGTCATGGATGCAATCGCCGACATCCTCAAAAAGGAAGGCCTGAACACTTTCTTTGGCTATCCCACGACGCCTATTATTGAAGCCCTCGTCAAAGCAGGCATGAAGCCTGTGCTTTGCCGGCAGGAACGGGTCGGCGTCGACATGGCGAACGGCTACGCCAGAATCAACCGCGGCAAGCCCTTTGGTGTGTTTGCCATGCAATACGGCCCTGGCGCTGAAAACGCGTTTTCCGGCATCGCTTCGGCATTCTCAGACTCCGCGCCTGTGCTGCTGCTGCCGCTTGGCCATCGCCGGGAAATCTCCCAGGTTCAGCCTTCTTTCCGCTCCACGCGCGCCATGGAAAGCATCACACGTTCTGCGGAAGAACTGCTTCTGGCCGAAGAAACCCCCAACGTCATGCGGCGCGCCATCAATCAACTGCGCAACGGCCGCGTCGGCCCGGCCCTGATCGAACTGCCCTTCGACCTCGTCGGCCAGGAATTCGACTACTCCGCAGATAGCTATCGCCCGGTCCGTCAGACCCGCTCTGCCGGCGACAGCAGAGACATTGATGACGCAGCCGCCATGCTGCTGTCGGCCAAGCGGCCTGTCATACAAGCAGGCCAGGGCGTGCTCTACGCAGACGCCTCGGCAGCCCTGCTGGAACTGGCCGAACTGGCTGACATCCCTGTCTTCACGACCGTCGAAGGCAAAAGCGCCTTCCCTGAAAACCACCCGCTCGCTCTCGGCACCGCCGGCATGGTCGAGACCGGCCACGGCAAACACATCGTGGACGAAGCCGACGTAGTGTTTGCCATTGGCACCAGCCTGACACGCCACTTCTTGGTGACCCGTGTATTCGGTGTAAACGAAAAACGCATGATTCATGCGACCAACGACGCCCGCGACCTCAACAAGGGTTATGAAACGGAAATCGGCATTCTTGGCGACTGCGAATTGATTCTGCGTCAGCTTATCGAAGCCGTCCGCGACCGTCTGGGCGCCAAGCCGCGGCAAACGGGTATCCGCGATCGCATCCGCAGCCTGAAGACGGAATGGCTGCAGCAATGGGCACACAAGCTCGACAACACGGACACGCCCATCACCCCCTACCACGTCATTCGCGAATTCTCGCGCGTCATTTCCGCCGACGACGCCATCGTCACACACGATTCCGGCAGCCCGCGCGACCAGATCCTGCCGTTCTATGAAGCCACCCAGCCTCATAGCTATATCGGTTGGGGGAAATCGCACGCACTGGGCACGGGGCTGGGGCTGACCATAGGTGCCAAACACGCCGCTCCAGAAAAATTCTGCGTCAACTTCATGGGTGATGCCGCTTTCGGCATGACGGGCCTGGATTTCGAGACCTCTGTGCGTACGGGCGCCCCCATCTGCACGGTGGTTCTGAACAATTCCACCATGGCCATCGAAAAGAAGCACATGGAACTGTCCCACTCCATGCATCGCACCCGCGACATCGGCGGCAACTATGCCAACCTGGGCCGCGACCTGGGTGGCTGGAGCGAACGCGTCGAAGATCCGGCACAGATCGGCCCCGCTTTCGAACGTGCCCGCGAACAAAACCGTGAAGGCAAGTCGGCATTGCTGGAAATCATCACCAGCGAGGAAACCGATTTCTCCTTCCGTCGTACTCAAATGAATCGATAATCTTCTTGTAGGCCTGCGTGGCGGATCCAATGGTCCGCCGCGCAGCCGCCTTTCGACAAAGACACATTGTAGAAACGTCCATCACCTGTCCGCCCTGGAGCGGTCGCTGTACAATGCAAGCTTGAACCGCTTGATCCCAGAGGCGGTATAAGAGATCCCCCATGACGAAGTCAGCGCCTGCCTGGCTTATACCCATCGCGGCAATTTTCTTTCTTCAGACCGCTTCCTCATTTCTGGGACGATTCATCCCCATCATCGCCCCCGCCCTTTCTGCAGATTTCGGGTGGGATGGCAGTACCATCGGTTACCTGACTGCCAGCCATTCATTGGGCAGCCTTGCCATACTGGCCGGCGGCTCGGCCCTGCTCAAACAGGTGGGCGGCATGCGCATGCTGCAGATCACGCTGTTTTTGGGTACCGCCAGCATGAGCCTGTTTCTGCACCCCAGCGTCACGGTTGCGCTACTTGCCTGCTTCATAATGGGTCTGAGCAACGGCACGTCCAACCCGGCCGGCAGTGAAGTCCTGCAGCGCTTTTCCCCACCAGGCAAGCGCAATCTCATCTTTTCGGTCAAGCAGGCCGGTGTGCCGCTGGGCGGCGTGTTGGCAGGGCTCGCCGTTCCCGCCATGATAGTGCTGATAGGTTGGCGCCTGACCCTGTTTGCCTGCGCTTTGCTGGTCATCGTCACGCCGGCCCTGACCTGGCGCGTCAGTGCTCAGGTGGATGAGCGGCCGGCTTCATCGCGCCCTTTCCTCGGCTGGCCGGGTCGCGAAGCGCTGCACAGCCTCAAGGTGCCGCTGCAATCCCTGATGCACAATCGCGGGCTGTTCAGGATGTCCATGGTGGGTGTCCTGTTTGCTGTTTCCCAGACCTGCTGGTTCACCTTCACGGTCATCTATCTGATAGACGGCCTGGGTTATTCCCTGGGCCAAGCCGGCGTCGTATTTGCCGTCATGCAGGCCGGCGGGGTAATCGGCCGCGTCGCACTGGGATGGCTTTCCGACCATATGCAGTCTGCAACCATTTCCTTGATGACGGCAGCCATTCTTTCGGTGGTGACAACCGTGCTGCTCGGGCTGAGCAATACCCATTGGCCGCTATGGTCCATCGTGCTGCTGGCATTTGTGGCGGGGTGCTCGGCGGCCAGCTGGAATGGCGTGCAGATAGCCGAAGTGGCCAGGCGGTCACCGCCCGACCTGATATCAGAAACCTCGGCGGGTTCCAGCATCCTGGTCAACATCACCAATATGCTGGTGCCGGCCGCCTTCGCTGCCTTCGTGGCAAGCACTCAACGCTACGACTACGCCTTTTACGCGGCGGGTCTCTGCACTGTGCTCGTACTGTTCGTATTGCCCCGGGATGCGCAAGGGGGATAATAATCAGCAGAACCGACAAGGAGACAACACCATGGCAGTATCCAGTCAATTTCTTGCACGCCTGGGTATACAGGCCCCTATCATCCAGGCGCCCATGGCGGGGGTGGCCACGCCCGAGCTGGCAGCCGCTGTGTCCAACGCGGGGGCGCTGGGTTCTCTGGGGATAGCGACCAGCACGGCAGCGCAGGCAAAGCAGATGATAGAAGCAACCCGCGCCAAGACGACCCAGCCATTCAATGTCAACCTTTTCTGCCACGCACCGGCGCCACGCGACACACAGCGCGAAGCGGCATGGCTCGCCTATATCGCCCCCCTGTTCGCCGAACTTGGCACGGCACCCCCCGCCGCACTGAACGAAATCTACGAAACCTTCCACACGAACGACGACATGTTCAACATGCTGCTCGAACAGCGCCCGCCTGTCGTCAGTTTCCATTTCGGATTGCCTGCTCCCGACAAGCTCCGGGCATTGAAGAACGCTGGCATGTTCACCCTGGCGACTGCCACCAATCCACAAGAAGCAGCGCTTATAGAACAAGCCGGCATTGATGCCATCATCGCCCAGGGAATTGAGGCCGGCGGGCACCGAGGCATGTTCGACACCGAAGCGGTCGATGAACGTTTAAGCACTGCCGTGCTCGTGCGCCAGCTGGCGCAACAGACTGCCCTGCCTATCATTGCCGCCGGCGGCATCATGGACGGATCAGGCATAAAAGCCATGCTGCATCTGGGCGCCGCGGCAGCGCAAATGGGCACCGCCTTCATCCTGTGCCCTGAATCCGCTGCCAACGCCAGCTACCGAGACAGCCTCAAGAGCGAACGCGCCAGCCGCACGCAGCTGACAGCCGCGTTATCGGGCCGGCCCGCGCGCGGCATGGTCAACCGCTATATCGAATTTTGTAGCAAAGTGGGTGCGCCCAGACCCGCCGCCTATCCCATGGCTTACGACGCCAACAAGCATTTGAGTGCCTCGGCGGCAGCCCAAGGCAGGCACGAGTTCACCGCCCAATGGGCTGGGCAAGGCGCCCCGCTGGCCCGCGAGCGGCCTGCTGCCGAACTGGTCAAGACCTTGGTGAAAGAAATCGGCCTTTGAATCGGGGCAGGAGCTCAAATTAGACATCGGCTGCGGAAACCTTGGTCAACTCAGGTTGAAACTATTATTAGTAATGAGAACGATTCTTTACATCACATAAAGATATATCTTAAGATACATCTTTATGAATAGTATCCAAGGGTTCCACGGTGGCGAGTAGCCAGAATGCTAGCCTCCCCAGGCGAAATCGGCCACTGCTCAGCGGGCGCAAGTTCAGTGCCGATGAATTGCAGCTGATGCTGCTGCAGTTCCTGAATGATGCCCCCGCCCATGGTTATGAACTGATCAAGCGCTTTCGCAGTGTGTCACAGGGCTACTACAGCCCAAGCCCAGGGATGTTGTACCCCGCTCTGTCCCAACTGGAAGCGCAGGGTCTGGCTGCCACCGAACCCCGTGGTAAACGAAAAAATTACCGCATTCTTCCCGCCGGGCAGGCACATCTGCAACAGCACACTGATGAAGCAAGCCAGCTGCTGGCCTTCCTGAAGCATGCCGCCAAGAAAATGCAATGGAACGACCTGGCCGCCGAAAACCAGGCCGCCGCCATGCTGGCTACCGGCTGGCTGCCAGAATTCATCCAGGCGCGCAAAACCTTACAGGCCGCCCTGTTGGACCACAGCGATGCAGGCCCCGAAGAACAGCGCCGCATCATCACCATCTTGCAGCGCGCCGCCCACGATATCCGGCAGCCGCCCACCATCAACAACGATTCCTTCCGCAAGGATTGAGCAGCCATGAAAATAGATTCCCTTGAAGTGCAGAAAATGCTCCACCCCATCAAGACACGGCTGTTGCGCGTCAAGCGCATTACCGAACTCAGCCCCTCGATGCGACGCATCACCCTCGAAGGCGATGACTTGGCCGGGTTCATTTCGGCATCATTCGACGATCACGTAAAGCTCATCGTTCCCGAAGGCCCAGGTGAAGCTCCCAATATGCCCCAGCTGGAACCCACAGGCCTGGTCTTTGCAGAAGACAGACCCAAACCCGCCATGCGCGACTACACCCCGCGTCGCTACGATGCCGCCACCAACGAACTCGATATCGACTTTGTGCTGCACCACCAAGGGCCCGCGACCGACTGGGCGCATCACGCCGCACCCGGTCACACGCTGGGTATCGCCGGGCCACGCGGCTCCTTCGTCGTGCCCACTGCCTTCGACTGGCATCTGCTGATAGGCGACGAAACCGCCCTGCCCGCCATCGCCCGCCGGCTGGAAGAACTGCCTGCCGCAGCCAAAGCCATTGTCGTTGTCCAGTTGACCAGCGAAACCGCCAAAATCGACCTCACCAGCCGCTGCCAGCTCGATGTTCATTGGATTGTTGAAAACACCAACGCCGAAGGACGCGGCGCGCTTGAAACCACAGTCCGTGGTCTCAAATTGCCGGAACAAGGCGAAGGCTATATCTGGGCCGCCGGCGAATACAACGACATCAAAGCCGTCCGCCAGTATCTCGTGGATGAACGCGGCATCGACAAAAAACGCATCCGCGCGTCCAGCTACTGGCGAAAATCAGCCCCCAACACACACAAGAATTTCGACTGAAAATAAATGGGGGTCAGACCACGTTTTTCAAAGAAAAACGTGGTCTGACCCCCATTTATTTGATCCCTATTTATCCTACAATCCTCTCCATGAAAGTCTGGATCGTACTTCTCAGTATCTTGGCGGCCGCAGGGGTATGGCGTTGGGGCCCACACCGGCGCGTGGGGGCAAATACAGCTTGGCGGCAGCGCAGCAAGCAGATATCTCAGAGCCTGCTGGCGGGGGTGGCGGTTTATTTCGTGATCATGTCCGTCGCCATGCTGTATCTGACGTTCACCCGGGCGTAGCGCGAGTGGCAGGCATGCCGGCTGCTACACTATTCACTCAAACGCTTTACCCGCCTCATCTTTCTCGACGACGATATTTTGAATACTACGCCTCAAGAATCCTGGGGATTCCTGCACCCAGAATGCCATGGCCGCAACGCCCTCGTGTTCTTTAGCTGGGATCTGGCCAAAACGATAGAACAGCAGTTCAAGCTGCACGCGCAATCGTCCATGGCCGTGCAGCTTTACGAAGCGCAGAAAGCGGTCGACCGCTTGCTGAAGCAGTACGTGCAAATCCAGGCCAACCCCGCCGCCTTCGACGAGCAAACCATCGAACTGAGCCTGGAACAGGATGACGCCAGCCCAGACACCGCCGTTCTGGCTCTGAAAACATCACCCAAGCTGGAAGCCCTTATCCTGGAAGCTCAGGAACAGGAACAAGCCGCGCACCGGCTGAATTAGGGCCTGTACACGCTAAAACCCACCTGTTTCTACGTCGTTTCCTGCGGGATGGCATGCGCTGTTTCGCGCGAACTGCGCGCACTACTGCGCATCAAGGCCCGGTGCAATGACCATGTGGGCCCCAGCGCCACCAGGAAAATGACAGTCACAATCATGAAGCTATCCTGGAAGGCAAACGTGCTCGCCTGGGCGGTAATCATCTGGGCGAGAAACTCCAGTGCCGCGGGTGCTTGCTGAAAGTCCGGCAAACTGGTGGCATTCAAGCGGCTGACCAGCTTATCTATCAGACTCAGAGTCACCGGGTTGTTTCCGGACTGTGTCTGGGCCAGGGCATCGGCATGAAACTCGGTGCGTCGTTCCAGCAAAACTGCCAACAGGTTGACCCCGAAAGCGCCCCCCAGCTGACGGGTGAAATTGATGGCCCCGGACCCCTGCGCTACCCATTCCGGCGGCAATACCCTTAAGGAACCGGCGGTCAGCGACGGGAATACAAAGCCCAGCCCGAGACGCGACAGCACGGTCCACCAAACCAGCAAACCGAAACTTGTGGCAATCGTCACTTGTGCCGTCAAATAAGACGCCCAGGCAAAGATGACCATGCCTGCCCCGATGAGCCAGCCGATGGGAAGCCGATCGGACAAATAACCGACCAGCGGGAAAATCACCACCAGGATCATCCCGGACGGCATCAACAACAGGCCCGCCTGAGTCGGCGTCAGGCCTTGTATGGTCTGCACGAACAGCGGCACCAGATAAAGGGAACCGAACAGCCCCGCGCCCAATATGAATGACACCAGCGCCGCCGCCGCAAACGGAAGGGATGAAAAAATCCGCAAGTCGAGCATGGGTTTCTCGGTATAAAGCTCCCATACGATAAAGGTACCGAACGCAAATACCGAAACCATGAACTGCAAAAGAATGGGGTCTGAACCCCAGCCCAAACGCTGCGCATTTGTTAATCCATTAAGCAGGGTTGCAACGAACACGCACAACAGAATCATTCCCAGCCAATCGAAGCGCGGAACAGATATCGATGCAGCACGTACTGGAAGAAAAAGATTCGACAACACGATGCCCAGGACCGCAAAGGGCAGCCCCAGAAAGAACACGTAGTGCCAATTGAACGTATCAATCAGCATGCCGCCCACCCAAGGCCCAAGCGCCGGTGCCAGCACAACGCCGATGCCGTAGATCCCCATGGCCATGCCCCGCTGATTGCTTGGGAACACCTGGAACAGCAGAATCATGGCCAAGGGTTGCACCAGGCCGGCGGCCGCGCCTTGAATCACGCGGGCCAGCGTCACAATGCTTTCATTGGGCGCAACACCGCCCAAAATGGAACCCACCAGAAACACCAGCATCGCCACGTTCATGCCGGCTTTCAAGCCCATCGACTTGTAAGTCCAGTCGGTGAGCAGCATAGTGACCGTCATGGCCGCCAGAAAGCCGGTGGATATCCATTGCGCCTGGACCTGGCTGATGCCGAATGCCCCCATGACGTCAGGGATCGCCACATTGACGATGGTGGTGGACAGCACCACCGCAATCGTCGCCACCATCACAGTCAGCGTGGCGAGCCAGCGATAAGCCGCCCCGTAGCGCAGAAGCAAATCCTCAATCGACATTGATGCGGACTTCCACCATCATGCCCGGGCGCAGCAAATCATCCCGCTGTTCGACGGAAAGCCGGATGGGCAGGCGTTGCGTGATCTTGGTGAAGTTGCCACTGGGGTTGGGGCTGGGCAGCAGCGCAAAGAGGCTGGTCGCCGCGCCCCCAAGACGCTCGATGCGCGCGCTGAAATCCATACCGGGATAGGCATCCACCCTGACCTGGGCCGTGGCCCCCAGATTCAGCCGTGCAAAATGGGTTTCCTTTACATTGGCGTCGATCCACACCCGCGAAGGGTCATGGTAAAGCAGCAGGCGGCTACCCGACGATACATACTCACCCGCCTCCACAAAGGTCGTGGCCACAATCCCGTCGAATTCAGCCCGGATCTCGCGCCGGCCGAGATCGGCCTGCTTCTGCCGCTTCTGCGCATGCAAAGCGGCCTTTTCCGCCTCAAGAATCTCGATGCGGTGCTCCAGCACCGTCAATTGGGCTTCTTCCGAACGAATGACCACCAGATTGGCGCGCGCCCGCTCAATTTCCGCCGCTGTCAGCAAGGCTTGCTGCCGGGCCACCTCGAGTTCGGCCCGGGCGTTTTCGAACTCCTGCTGAGACATCGCTTTGTGCTGGGCCAGGCGCCTGACCCGCTCGTGACTACCTCCCGCCCGTTTCAGCGTCGCCCTGCTGGCCTCGTGAGCAGCCTCCGCCGAAGCGATCTGCGCCTCGCCAGCTGCAACCCGGCTGGCAATCTGCTTGCGGAGCATCTCCTGCTCGGCCCGTAACTGCCGCTGCCTGGCCTCGACCCCGGCCAGTTCCGCATCCAGGGAAAGTATCTCCAACGTTGTGTCTTCCCGGTCGATGGAAACCAGCAATTGCCCTTGAGATACCCGGTCGCCGGACACCACAGCCACTTCGAGGACCCGCCCACTGACCTCGCTGCTGACGGTCACGACATTCGCAGCGACCCGGGCATCATCGACAAAGACATGGTTCCACCGATGAACCAGCCACCAGGCGAATAAGAGACAGGCAAGCAGCATTATCAGCACAAGACTCAACGCCCGAACGCGCCGCCCCCGCAACGACCACCGACTCACTGCTGCCTGCCGCCCTGCCGTTTCGGTAACAGAGGTGGGCTCATTCACGCGGGGCTGGTGCGGGTTGCGCCCATGCTGATCACTCAACGCCTACCCCTTTTCCAAACGGGCGTCGAGTTCCTGCAAAACCTGGATTGCCGCCATCAACGCATCGTGATCGATTTCAGCCAGCAGCTCATGGCGCAGCTGGCCGCTGATATAGGATATTTCTTCAAGCAACGGCCTGGCCTTTTCGGTCAGGTGCACACACCGAACCCGACGATCATCTTCCACAGGCCGGCGCTCAACCAGGCCCTGCCGCTCCAACCCGTCAAGCAAGCGAACCAGGGTCGGCCTTTCCACCTGCAGGCTTTCCGCCAGCTGATGCTGCGGCATGGGGCCTTCCTTATCCAGGCGCAGCAAGGTATGCCACCGGGCCTGAGTCAGACCCAGATGGCGTAAACGCTCATCGAGGCGTGCCCGCCAACGACGGCTGACCCTGCCCAAGGTCATGCTGAAATGAGTTTCGATGTCCATTAGGTAGTATCCTACCTAATAGCTGGCGAATTACTAGCCTGCAACCTGGATTTTCTAGTTGGATAAGGTGCCCTATAGGCAGTGGCCAACGGTTTCAGCTAATCGCGCCAATAATCATTTGCCGCGGCTATCGTCTGAAAATGAACGGCAATAACATGGGACACCGCGACAAGGCTATCGGGGTCGTTGGCGGTTCGGGAACGCCCGACATCGTCGCGGCCTCTAATACCGTATTCCACTATTGTCGGGTTCAATCATGTCTTTAGCTCTTGTTGCAACCTCCAATATTCCCTGTCCGAATACTGACGCACGAACCGTCCAATGCATTCTGGCAGGCGATCAAAATGCCCTGATCCAGCTGATGCGTCGCTACAACCAGCGCTTGTACCGGGTAGCTCGCAGCATTCTTCACAACGATGCGGACGCTGAAGAAGCTGTTCAGGAGGCTTTTTATTGTGCCTATCGCGCCATGGCCCAGTTTCGTGGCGAGGCAGCTTTATCGACCTGGCTGGTGCAGATCGTGGTGAATGAGTCCAGAAGACGTCTGCGCAAAATCAACCGCCTTTCCACCTGGCTT
>JBAYOJ010000018.1:0-17368 GCA_041678385.1 Burkholderiaceae bacterium
CCACCGGCCGGCGGCTGCACACATCAACACAGGCTTCCAGCCACCAAGTTCAGACTCATCTACAGATTGGAAACGACTGCGGTAGTGTTGCCATCAGAGCTGGGGGAGCAGCTTGGCCAGCTCGGTTTCCGACATGAACCTGATCTGGTTGGCTTTGGCATAAGCCTGCGCCTGTTCGCTGATCTCGCCCAGGGTTACATAAACGCCTTCATGTGCTTCGTGGGCTTCACGGCGGGCATTCAGGTCGCGCAAGGCCTGGACCCCAACGCGCGATGCCTTCCAGCGTTTTGCGCTGACCACTGCCAGGCGGCCCTGGCGCCGCAACAGATAATCGGCAGGTTCACCTTGCAGGCGGGTGACTTCGCAGCCGTCCTCGCTGAAGCCGTCATGCAGCACCGCTGAAAAGGCTTCCCACGACATGTTGCGCACGGCGTCGGCCGTGCGTTCAATACGTGCCGCCGACGGCGCGTTGCGCTGCTTCCAGGCTGCGATAACGGAAATCACCACGAAAGGCACACTGGCGAAAACCAGAAAGGTGGTGATCAATGGGCTGGAAACCGCCTGCGAGATTGCCAGGAGGACCAGCGCAACCAGCGCGCTGATCCACCATGATGAACGCAGCAGGATGGCAAATATGGAGTTCTGGGCTAGCTTGAGTTTCACGCTGGCGTTTCAGGATCGGAGAGAAGACTTCAGGAACGATAATCGGCGTTGATGCTCACGTATTCATGCGAGAAATCACAGGTATATACGGTGTCTTTACAAGAGCCGCGCCCCAAAGCAATACGCACCGTGATTTCGGCTTCTTTCATGATGCGTTGGCCGTCGTCTTCGGTGTAGTCAGGGTGGCGCCCGCCGTCGCTGGACACCAGCGTATCACCCAGCCAAAGGCGGGTGCGTGATACATCGAGATCGCTGATGCCGGCGTAGCCGACTGCGCACAGTATGCGGCCCAGGTTGGGGTCAGAGGCGTAAAAGGCGGTCTTGACCAATGGCGACTGGGCCACAGCATAGGCGACCTTGAGTGCTTCTTCAGGGGTGCCGGCTTCTTCTACCCGAATTGTGATGAACTTGGTGGCGCCCTCGGCGTCGCGTACGATCTTCTGGGCGAGTTCAAGCGCTGCGGCGCTCAAGGCTTCGAACAGGGGGGCGTAGCCGGGGTCGTTCTCGCTATCGACCCGTGCACCGCTCTGGCCGCTGGCCATGATGACGAAGGAATCATTGGTCGAGGTGTCGCCGTCGACCGTGATGCGATTGAAAGAGCGCTCGGTGATCTGCCGGGTCATTGTGCGCAGCAGTTCGGGGGCGACGCCTGCGTCGGTTGCCAGAAAGCCCAGCATGGTCGCCATATTGGGGCGTATCATGCCGGCGCCCTTGCTGATGCCTGTGATGGTGACCGTATGCCCGTTGATTTCAAGGCGTCGGGACGCAATCTTGGGCTGGGTGTCGGTGGTCATGATGCCGTGAGCGGCGTCGAACCAGTGATTCGGCGTAAGGTCTTGTATGGCCGCAGGCAGGGCGGCTGTCAGCCGGTCGACTGGCAGGGGTTCAAGGATGACGCCGGTGGAAAACGGCAGGACCTGTTCAGGCCGCAGACCCATGAGTTCGGCCACTGCCTGACAGGTTTGCCTTGCGGCCTGCATGCCGGGTTCACCCGTGCCCGCGTTGGCATTGCCTGTATTGACCACCAGGGCGCGGATGCCCTGGCCTGCGGCCAGGTGCTGTTCACTGAGTTGGACCGGGGCCGCGCGGAAACTGTTGGTGGTGAAGACGCCGGCCACTGAAGTGCCTTCGGCCAAGCGGAAGACCGTGACATCTTTGCGGCCTGCCTTGCGGATGCCGCCTTCTGTAGTACCGATGTCTATGCCGGCGACGGGGTGGATGTCGGCTTCGGGTGGAATGACAAGATTGACGGCCATGATGATCGCTGGGAAATGGGGGGTTGATCTGCGGATGGCTGATTCTAACAGCCCATCGGCCCCCTTGGGCGTGGCCATCACCCCGTATGTGTTCAGCTTGCCGGCCTTGCGGACGGCTGCAAGCGCACGAAGGTCTTGAGTTGGCCCAGCGTTTCGAACAGGATGTCGCGGCTGGTGTCGGGAAGGCCGTCGAACATGGACAACACCCATTCTTCGTGCGAGCGCGCCATTTTCCGGAAGACGCGCCGGCCCTTGACTGTGAGGCGTACGACCGAACTACGGCGGTCGGCGGAATTCCTGATGCGTTCGACCAGGCCTTCTTTTTCGAGTTGGTCGGTAATGCCGGTGATGTTGCCGTTGGTCACCATCATGTAGCGTGAAAGATCAGTCATTTTCATACCCCCGGGTTCGCGCTGCAGCTGAGCCATGAGGTCGAAGCGGGGCAGGGTGGTGTCGTATTCGGTGCGCAGCCGGCTGCGGAGTTCGGTTTCGATCAGGTTGCAGCAGGACAGCATGCGCAGCCACAGCCGCAGATCGGCGTGGTCTTCCGGCACGGTGAGACTTTCAAGATCGGGATATTGGTGGGGATCTATGACTAGGGTCTGTATGTCGTTCATGGTTTGTCACCTCTCGTTCTGTATGTATCGTGTATTTCATTCATGAAAGACACGTGGCGGTTCATTTGCGACTTAAAAGAAAGCTGTTGAAAGTTTAGAAGGTGATGTTCGCAGAGTCCTTGATCCAGGCCATGTTTATGCATGCTTCACCATCACATCGTTTGCGATCTATCAAAACGGCGGCAAGACAAGCTGTTTAAGCATGCCGTTTTTGTTGCCCGATTAGGGTTTTCGAGTACGCAACCCTCGTTGACAGTCGGCTGGCCCTAACCATAAGATGACTGATGATTCACCAATCACTGGGGGCGGGCGCACCAGCCCGATCTTCCATCAGCATGGACGGAGACTCTAGGCATGTCGGACCCTCTTACTGCCGATGCGCTGCTTGCGCTGTACCGCACGATCAAGACGATACGCACAGTGGAAAACAGTCTGACCCGCCTGTTCGCCGACGGGGAAGTCCCGGGCTTCATCCATTTGAGCGTCGGTCAGGAAGCCGTTGCGGCGGGTGTATGTGCAGCCCTTGAAGCGCAAGATACATTGGCAACGACCCATCGTGGGCACGGGCATGTGCTGGCCCGCGGGCTGGAACTGCCCCTCTTCTTTAAAGAAGTCATGGGCAAGGAAGGCGGGGTCTGCGGCGGGCGCGGCGGCTCCATGCACGTTGCCGACATGAAGATCGGCATTCTGGGCGCCAATGGCATCGTCGGGGCGGGCATACCCATTGCGATGGGTAGCGCGGTGGCTCACCAGGTGCGTAACACAGGGGGGGTTGCCGTCGCCTTCTTTGGTGATGGGGCCATGGCTGAAGGCGTACTGCACGAAACCCTTAATATGGCTGCGCTCTGGAAACTGCCCCTGCTGCTGGTTTGCGAAAACAACGGCTGGTCGGAATTCTCACCCACAGACAAACAGTTTGCCGGCACGCTCAAGGGTCTGGCAGCGGCGTTCAAGATTACCTATATGCAGGCGGACGGCAACGACGTACGCGAGGTGGCGCAGTCGGCGGCCAAGGCGGTTGCTGCTCTCAGAAAGGGCAAAGGGCCGGTCGCGCTTGAATGCCTGACCCAACGGGTGCGTGGCCACTACGAGGGCGACCCGCAAAAATATCGCGATGCCGACGACCTTGCCTCACTGGAAACCAACGACCCTGTAGCCCGCACGCTTGTCATGCTGCGGGACGCTGGCGTGGGCGACGAAGCCGTAGCCAAGGTGGACCAGGCAGTCGACGCCGCGGTCGAGGCCGCTATCGAAGCCGCGCGTCAGGATGTAGAGCCGGAATACGAAAACGCATTGCGGGATGTCTATACGCAGGGCGAGCTCGCCGAAACCAGTCGATGATGAAAGGAACACCGTCGATGACCGAAATGAAGTTTACGCAAGCCGTCAACCAGGCGCTGCGCGATGCCATGACAGAAGACGCATCCGTCATGCTGCTTGGGGAAGACATCGCGGCTGCGGGTGGCTCTTTCAAAGCGACCCGCGACCTATTGGGTGAGTTCGGTGCTGCTCGCGTGCGCGATACCCCGATTTCCGAAGCCAGCCTGGCCTCGCTGGCGGTCGGCGCCGCCATGACCGGCACCAAGCCCGTGGTGGAAATCATGTTCATGGATTTCATCACGCTTTCCATGGATGCCCTGGTGAATCAGGCAGCCAAGGCGCGTTTCATGTTTGGCGGCCGTACCAGCGTGCCCATGGTGCTGCGCACCCCTCATGGCGGCGGCCTGAGTGCGGGCCCCCAGCACTCGCAATGCCTGGAAGCCTGGCTGGCCCATATTCCCGGTCTGAAAGTGGTGTGTCCGGCGACACCCAATGATGCCTACGGCCTGTTGCGCAGCGCGATCAACGATCCGGATCCTGTCGTGTTCATTGAGCACAAGGCCATGTATGGCCGCAAGGGTCAGGTCGATACGGCTCAGGCAATTCCGCTGGGCAAGGCCAACGTGCTGCGCCAGGGTAGCGATGTGACCATCGTTACTTACGGTTCCACCGTCCACACCTGCCTGCAGGCGGCTGCCAAGCTGGCCGAAGAAGGCGTTGACGCCGAAATCATCGACTTGCGCACGCTGCAGCCCTGGGATACCGAAACCGTGCTGGCATCGCTGCGGCGCACGCATCGCGTGGTGATTGTGCACGAGGCCGTGCAGTCATTCGGGGTAGGGGCCGAGATCGCAGCGCATATTGCGGACGAAGGCTTCGACGAGCTGGACGGCCCTGTCGTGCGGGTGGGGGCGCCTTTCATGCCGGTGCCTTTCGCACGTTCACTCGAAGCGCAATACATGGTGAACGTGGATCGTGTCTGCGCAGCAGTGAAAAAAGTGATGGCCTGAGCGGCTGACGGCCAGACATGGCCAACTGAAAATTGCCAGGTGGCGGTGGGCTGCAGAGGCCTTCCCCTTACCAGAGGAGAACACAGATGACTGAAAATGCTGCTGTAAAAATAAGCCGGGATGGCGCCGTCGGGTTACTGACCATCAATCGGCCCGAGACACTCAACGCGCTCGATGTCCCCACTCTGCACGCACTCGAGGCCGGCCTGGATGAACTCGAGCGCGATGCCGATATTCGTGTGATCGTCGTGACGGGTGCCGGCGACCGCGCATTTGTTGCGGGTGGCGATATTGGTGATCTCGACAGCCGTCAGGGGCTGGCGCACTATCAGGAATTTGCTGAAGTCGTGCATCGTGTTTTCCGCCGTTTCGAAGACAGCGACAAGCCGACCATCGCCGCCGTGAACGGCTGGGCGCTGGGCGGCGGCACCGAGTTGATCCTGTCGCTCGATCTTCGCCTCGTATCGAACAAGGCCCGTCTGGGGCTGCCGGAAATCAATCTGGGTCTTTTCCCCGGCGCTGGCGGCACCCAGCGGTTGATGCGTCAGATTGCGCCCTGCAAAGCCAAGGAAATGATGTTCACCGGTGACCAGATTTCGGCGGATGAAGCCGTGGCGCTGGGCTTGTGCAATCGCGTTGTGGCACACGAAGCCCTCATGGAAGAAACCATGGCACTGGCCAACAAGATTGCGTCCAAATCGCCACTGGTGCTCAAACTGCTCAAGCGCAACTTGCGTCAAGGCCAGGAAATGCCCTTGGGTGCGGCGCTCGCCCACGAGCAGGCAATGATCGGTCTGGTGCTGGATAGCGCCGACGCTCATGAAGGCTGCCGCGCCTTCCTGGAAAAACGCCCAGCCGAGTTCCGGGGGCAATAGTCGTGCAACAGACGCTGACGCTGCCCAAGCTGGGCCTGACGATGACCGAAGGCATCGTATCTGAATGGCTGAAGCAGCCTGGTGACACCTTTGTCGCCGGCGATATTCTGTATGTCGTCGAGAACGACAAGGTGGCCAACGAGATTGCAGCGGATGCCGCCGGCACGCTCACGGAAGTCCTTGTGCAGGCTGGGGATACCGCAGCCGTGGGCGCCGTGATCGCTCATTGGGACGACGGGCTTGCCGAAGAAAGCGGGGTGTCAGAGCAGGCCTCACCCGCGGGCGCCGCCAGCAGCGCTGCCCCAGCCGGGGCCACGGCTGCTCCTGCCCCTGAAAAGACCTCCGATGCGCCGACACCCAGCCCCAGTGGCCCGTCAGCGTCCGAAGGTACGCACCGGAAAATCGCGACACCGTATGCGCGCCGCCTGGCGCAGTCGCGGGGCATTGCTCTTGAAGACCTGGATGGCAGTGGCCCGGGGGGCCGCATCAAGGCTGCTGATGTCGAAGCCTATCAGGGCAGGCGTGCTGCTGCCGCTTCCGGGCAGGGTCTCCCTGCCGGCCGCGCACAAGGGGTAGCCAGCGCCCCGGCCTCCGCCGAGCTCATGACGGGCCAGACGCTGTCGGCACCCAGCACCATGCAGGCAACCATTGCCCGTCGGCTGACGGCCAGCAAACAGCAGATACCCCATTTCTATCTTGCGCTGGATATCGACGCCACACGACTCGTGGCCTTGCGCAAGGAAATCAACCGTGCCCAGAACGAACACCGCCTGACTCTGAATCATTTCATTGTCATGGCGGTTGCCCGGGCGCTGGGCCGCATGCCGGAAGCTAATCGTGTCTGGACGGATGACGGCATTGTGTCGTTTTCCAGAGTCGATGTGGGTGTGGCGGTGAACACGGCAGAAGGGCTGTTGGCACCCGCCGTCTGCGATGTCGGCGATGTCTCGCTGGGCACCCTGGCGGCCCGCCTGAACGGGGTCATTGAGCGGGCACGTTCGGGCCGCATGAGCCATGCCGACCTTGGCAGCCCGGCCATTACCGTATCCAACGCCGGCATGCACCACGTTCATTTCATGGGCTCCATCATCAATCCGGGGCAGGCGATGATCCTGGGCGTCGGCAGCGTCAAGGGCGTTTTCCGCCCCGATAGCGAAGGCAGGCCCGAATTGCGTCAGGAAATGGGCGTGGTGCTGTCGGCGGATCACCGCATTATCGATGGCGTGCACGGGCTCAAGTTTCTGAACATCGTGCGCGAACTGCTTGAGCAGCCAGTGCAGTTGCTGGTGCACTGACCTCGACAAAGACAGAGGGAGAAATCATCATGACAGCCGAAAACACACTTGCCCAAACCCTGGCCCGGTTCATCGTATCGCTGAAAGACCCGGCGGCCATTCCCGCTTCAGTAATGGAAAAGGCCCGCGTCAGTTTGCTGAACGGCTATGGAATTGGCCTGGCGTGCTTCAACACCCCCTACGGGCGGGTCGCCGCAGAGGCGGGCCTGGCCATGGACGGCGAGCGCCCGGACGGCGCCACCCTGTTCGCAGACGGGCGCAAGGGCTCCATGCAAGCGGCCATGCTGGCGAATTCCGCGCTGTTTCATGGCCGTGCACAAGAAGACGCCCTGGGGGCCGCCCACCTGGGCGCCATCTTGATTCCCATGTTGACGGCCGCTGCTGAAACCGGCCAAATGCCCTTGCACCGGCTGTTGCCGGCGCTGATCGCAGGTTACGAGATCGGCGGCCTGTTCGAGCAGAACTATGCCGGCCACACCACCCCGGCGGGCCTGCGAGCGTCGGCCATCTATGGGCCCCTGGCGGCCGCGGCAGCCGCGGCGCTGGCGCTCGACCTTGATGAAGGCCGCACGGCAGCCGCCTTGGCCAATGCAGCGTCTTTCGCTGGCGGCATATTGCAGTCTTTCAGTGACGGTACTGACGAATGGCGCTATCAATTGGGGGTGGCCGCCAATAATGGTTGGGTGGCGGCCCAGCTTGCCAAGGCTGGTTCGGTGTCAGCGCCTGCGGCTTTCGAGGGCAAGGCGGGTTTTGTGCCCAGCTATGCGCGCACGCAGTGCGACGTGGCAGCCCTGCAGGGAAAAATCGGCAAGCAGTGGTTCATCCACAATGTGGTGTTCAAGCCTTACCCCGTCTGTGCTTTCAACCAGACACCTGTGAATGCCGCCCTGGCCTTGCGTGAAAAACTCGCCGGGCGCCGCCCAGCAAGCATCTGCGTGCGCATGAACCCCTATGAAACCGGCTATGCCGGCATGGACAGCACGGGCCCCTTCAATTCGGTGTCGGGCACCCTCATGAGCATTCCCTTCTGCATTGCCAATACCCTGCTGCATGGCGCACCCACCTTGCGTGACATGATGGTTTACGACGATGCACAGGTGGCAGAGCTGATTGGCCGCATCGAGCTCAAAAGTGATACTGAAGTACCGCGCCTGAGCTGCGTCATAGAAGCCTCGTTCGATAACGGCGATGCACCCGAAGTCCTCACTATGAACATGACGGTCGAAGACTATAACTACGATCGCGACGCGCTGCGCTCCCTGGTGCAGCGGGTGGGCGCTGAAGTGGGCCTGGAACCGACATCGGCGGCCGCACTTGAACGTTTTGTCGATGACCCGGCAGGCACAGGCCTGGGTGTGGTCCTGCAGGAATTTTCCCAGGCGCGTGAGCGGACAGCAGCCTTGGCCTGAAGCGGCAAGCTCTCAACAAGAAATTAAAGCAGGAACGACACTATGGACTTTCAACTGTCAGAAGAACAGCGGATGATCGCCGATTCCGCCCGCCAGCTCGGCGAGCGTTTTGGTCTCGAATACTGGCGCGATCTGGACGCCCGCAAAGAGTTTCCGCACGAGTGCTGGCGTGCAATCTGCCAGGCGGGTTTGTGTGGTGTGGCGCTGCCATCCGAGTACGGCGGCTCAGAACTGGGTGTGTTCGAGATGGCTCTCATCATCGAGAACCTGTCTGCGGCCGGTGGCGGCAGCACCCTGGGACAGTTGTTCATGATCAACCCCATTTTCGGCGGGGTGTCGGTCAGCCGCTTCGGGACTCCCGAAATGAAGAAGGAACTCCTGCCGGGGCTGATGTCGGGCGATATTAACTTCTGCATGGCGCTGACCGAGCCCGATGCCGGTACCAACACCCTGGAAATCCGCAGTTTTGCTTCTGAAGATGGCGATGGCTGGCGTTTGAATGGCCGCAAGGTCTGGATCACCGGCGTGGACAGCGCCCACAAAATGCTGGTGGTGGCCAGAACCCGAAAGATCGAGGAAAGCGCGTCTCGCAGCGACGGCCTGACGATGTTCATGATAGACGTCGAAAGAGAAGGCCTCAGTCACACGCCTATTGAAAAGCTGGGTACCAATACCCTGGCTTCCAGTTCAGTGTTCTTCGACAACGTGCGTATCGAGCCCCACGAGCTGGTAGGGACGCTGCACGGGGGCTGGCGCGAACTCCTGGATGTGCTGAATACCGAACGCATCGTGACGACGGCGGGCCTGATCGGCACAGCCGAACTGGCGCTCAAGCTGGCGGTGGAATACGGCAACGACCGCAAGGTCTTCGGCAACAAGCCCATCAGCAGCTATCAGGGCCTGCAGTTTCCGCTGGCGCAGTGCTATGCCGAAACCCAGGCGGCCCGCCTGGTCAATTACAAGGCGGCCACCAACTTCGATAAAGGGTTGCCCTACGGCAGTGAAGCCAACGTCGCCAAACTGCTGGCAGCACAGGTGGCGGCCAACGCCACCGAACGCGCGATGCAGACCATGGGCGGCATGGGATATTCGCGTGAATACCACGTTGAGCGTCTGTGGCGAGATTGCCGGTTGTTCCGCTTTGCCCCTATTTCAGAAGAGATGGTGCTGAATTACATCGCCATGTACGACCTGGGCATGCCCCGGTCGTATTAAAGGCCACCGGCTTGCAGGACTGCACAAAGGGTTACTCGATACGATTAGCACAATACAAGACACAATGTATCTACAAGGGCACTCAAGATGGTCACACTGAGTTCATCTATCGAACATTGGGCGCGCGCCACACCGGAAGGCTTGGCCGTCCGCTACCAGGACACTCGCATTACCTACGCCGATCTGTTCGATCGCACCTGCGCAGCTGCAGGTATGCTGGCAGCGCGCGGTGTGGGGCAGGGCGATATCGTCGCCTTGCTGATGAAGAATAGCGCGGCGTTCATTGAACTTACACTGGCTATCGGCCATCTCGGCGCCGTCGTGCTGCCCATCAACTATCGCCTGGGCAAGGATGAAGTCGATTACATCGTCCACCATGCGGGTGTGAAGCTGATCTGCGTCGACGAGGCGTTGCAGGAAAATGCCGGGGACATGCCCAAGGTGGTGATCACCAACGAACTTGAGCACGATACACGGGCGATCGACCCAACGGCTTCACCTGTCAGGGCGGCCATGCTTGTCAAGCCGTCCGACATGTTCCGCCTGATGTACACATCGGGCACGACAGGCCGTCCCAAGGGCGTCATACATACCTACGAGAATTTCTACTGGAAAACACTCGACCATATCTGCGAGCTGGGGCTGACGGCCGCTGACCGTCTGCTGGTGGTCGGTCCGCTCTACCACGTAGGCGCATTCGACCTTCCAGGCTTTGCCATGTTTGAAGTGGGCGGCTCAATGACGGTGCTGCGCGACTTCGACCCGGCCGATGCACTGCAGGCCGTGCAGGACGATCAGCTTACCGGAGCATGGCTGGCGCCCATTATGCTGAATCGCATGCTGGCATTGCCCGAACGCCAGCAATATGAACGCGACAGCCTGAAATGGGTGACAGGCGGCGGGGAACGCACGCCGGCGGAACGCATCCAGGCTTTTAGTTCGTTGTTTCCGCAAGGCCGCTACGTCGATGCTTACGGGCTGACCGAAACATGCTCGGGCGACACAATGATGCAGGCCGGTAGCGAGATCGCCAAAATCGGTTCCGCGGGCCGGGCGCTGGCCCACCTCAAGATCGAGATCCGTGATGGCGACGGTAAGGCACTACCCGCCGGCGAAGTGGGCGAAATCTGTCTTTGGGGGCCCAAAGTAACCCGGGGTTACTGGCGTGACGAACAACGCACCGAAGAAAGTTTCTTCGGTGACTGGTTCCGTTCGGGCGATATGGGTTATCTGGATGAAGATGGCTTCCTGTTCCTGGTCGATCGCAAGAAGGACATGGTCATCAGCGGTGGTGAAAACATCGCTTCGTCCGAAGTCGAACACGTGCTCTATCAGATCGAGAACGTCGAAGAGGCGGCCGTGATCGGCCTGCCCGATGAAAAATGGGGTGAAAGGGTGGTGGCGGTCGTGGTGTTGCGACCGGGCACTTCCCTGACCCTTGAGGCAATGCAGTCGCATTGCAGCGGCAAGATCGGCCGTTTCAAGATACCGCGCCAGCTGATTGTGCTGGATGCGTTACCGCGCAACCCGTCGGGCAAAGTGCTCAAGCGGGTCCTGCGTGACGATCTGGCTACACATATGTCCGGCGAGGCC
This sequence comes from Burkholderiaceae bacterium, assembly GCA_041678385.1. Lineage (GTDB taxonomy): Bacteria > Pseudomonadota > Gammaproteobacteria > Burkholderiales > Burkholderiaceae_B > Yanghanlia. Next base: position 11,254 of record JBAYOJ010000018.1, read on the forward strand.
TCATGACCGGCCTTGAAGTTCAACAACCCTCGTTCACCAAGCAACAGTGCCCTGCGGCAGGGCGGTTTGAACGGCCCTGAACCGCAGCGGTTTTTTAGCGATAAAAATGGTCTGAAAAAAACAGACCCCCGCAGTACAACCACAAGGAGACAATCATGACCACACGCAAAAAGTTGACGACCACACCCGCCCTGCCGGGTCGCCGCAAACTCATGCAAGGCGCAGCCACCCTGGCCGGAGCCTCGGCCATCGGTCTGCCGTCCATCTCGCTCGCGCAGAACAAGCCGATCCGTATCGGTATGCCAACGATTCTGTCAGGCCGCGTGGCGATGCTGGGCATTTCATCCAGCAATGCCGTCAAGATGGAAGTCGAGAAGTTCAATTCCGCCGGCGGGCTGGGTGGGCGTCCCATCGAGGTGGTCATTCGCGACTCGCGTGGCCAACCGCAGGAAGCCGCTCGCGTGGCGCGTGAACTGGTCAACAGCGAGGACTGCGAGATTCTGATCGATGCCGAAGCATCTTCGGGCGCCTTCGCCGTGCACGAAGTGGCGCGCGACCTGGGTGTACTGTGCATCCACACCAACTCCGAAACCTCTTCGTTGACCGCCGACCCGAAACAGCACATTCCCAATGCCTTCCGCTGCGCGCGTCAGGGGATTCACGATGCGATTGTCGGTGGTGCCTATGCGGCCGGGTTGGCCAAGGAAAACAACCTGACGCGCTGGATGACAATTTCACCGGACTACGCCTATGGCCGCGACACTACGGCCGAGTTTTTTGAATATGCCCGTCATTTCTATGACGGTATCGAGATCACCGGCGAAGTATGGCCCAAACTGTTCCAGCCCGACTACAGTGAAGTCATCACGCGCCTGCTGCAGGGCAAGCCGCAGGCCATCTATTCTGCCTTGTGGGGTGGCGACCTGATTTCCTTCATCGAGCAGGCCAATATCTATGCCTTGTTCAAGGACCCCAAGTTCTTCGCTGTCAACATGGCCGACTACACCGTGCTGACCGCGATCAAGAACCTGCCCGAAGGCATCCATTCAGGCAACCGCTATCTGCGCAACTTCCCTGATACGGAAGCCAACCACAACTGGGCCGATGAATACCAGAAGCGGTACAAGGACTTACCCATCAACTGGGCCTGGCAGAACGGCGCGGTGGTGAACTTCCTTGTCCAGGCTATGAAGCAGACCAACAGTTCCGATGGAGCCAAGATGGCCGACGCGCTGCGCGGTATGACCATCGACTCACCTTTCGGCACCAACGGCAAGCTTACTTTGCGCGGCGAAGACCAGACTCTGGTCGACTATGCAGTGGGCTGGGGTGTGGTCAATACAAAGGAACCCTATATGAGCAATCCCTTCGTGGGCAATTGGGACGAAATCACTCAGCTTGAGAACGAGTGGAAGAAATCCCGAGGCTGGGCCTGATCCGGGCTAAGCGCCCGGCCGTTGCCAGGATCAGGAGAGTTTCATGAATCCTCAAGAGTTATTCGAGTGCGTGACGTCGCTCTCGTGCATCGTTACGCAGACGAGCACGGGGTTGATTGTTGGTGCACTTCTATTCCTGGTGGCTGCCGGGCTCACGCTGATTTTCGGCGTGCTCGGCGTCATCAACTTTGCCCACGGCTCCCTGTACATGCTGGGAGCCTATATCGGTCTGACGGCCTACCATACGACCGGCAGCTATCTGCTGGCGGTCGTTGGGGCCGGCGTCGGGGTGGCCTTGTTTTCGGTAGTGTTCGAGCGGCTATTCATGCGGCGGGTGTACAACGCCGACGTATTGATGCAGCTGCTGGTGTGCTATGCCTTCATTCTCATTCTTGACGATGTGGTCAAGCTGGTGTGGGGTGCCGAATTCCGGTCCATGGGCATGCCGCCTGCATTTCAGGTCCCGCCCTTGTTCATCGGCGGCGGCATCGTGCCGGTGTTCTACCTGGTGCTGATGGGTGCAGCGTCGCTGATTGCCCTGGCTCTCTGGTATGTGCTCAAGCACACTCGCACCGGCAAGGTGGTGAGGGCGGCCGCCCATAATCCGGTCATGACTTCGGCGCTGGGTATCAATACCCACCTGATTTATGCCGGGGTGTTTGCCTGCGGCGGCATGCTGGCGGGTATTGCCGGGGCGTTGGCGGGGCCGGTGCGTTCAATGTCGCCGGGCATGGGTTTTTCGATATTGATCGAGTCATTCATCGTGACGGTAATTGGCGGCATGGGTTCCGTTAGCGGTGCGCTGGTCGGTGCGCTGCTCATAGGCATGATCCGCTCATTTGGGTCCATCGGTTTCCCCGACTTCGTTGAAGGGCTGATGTTCCTGGCCATGGGTCTCATCCTGGTGCTGCGGCCGGGTGGTCTGATGGGACGGAGCCACTAATGAACGAAACACGCAACTATTCAAAAGAGCTGGGCCTGGCGGTACTGGTCATGGTGATCCTGATCGCCATCCCTTATCTGACATCATCCCAGGTTCTCTCTGACTACATTATCCGGTTGGCGGCCTTTGGTATCTTCGCGACATCGCTGAACATACTGATCGGCTATGGCGGCATGGTGTCTTTCGGGCATGCTATGTTTTTCGGGGGCGGCGCTTATGCCTTCGGCCTGCTGATGCAGAAGGCAGGGACTTCCATTCCTGTGGCAGCGGTGGGGGCAATCCTGTTCTGCGTCCTGCTGGCGCTGGTGGTGGGCGCCATTTGCGTGCGTCTGAAGGAAATCTATTTTTCGTTCCTGACCCTGGCTTTCGCCATGCTGTTGTACAGCATCATTCTGTCCTGGATGTCATTGACCGGTGGCGACCAGGGGCTGATGGGGGGGATTCCCCGGCCTGTATTCCTGGGCATCGACCTGAGCAACGGCCATCATCTGTACGTATTTTCCTGCGTACTGGGGGTGCTGTCGCTGTTATTGATGCGTTTGCTGATGCAGTCGCCGTTCGGCTACACCTTGCGCATGGTGCGTGACAACGCCGAGCGGGCCCGCTTTCTTGGCATTGATGTGTGGCGCACAAAACTTTACGCCTTCATTCTGGCCGGGGCGTTCGGGGGGGTGGCAGGTGTCATCATGGCGCTGTTCATGTCGGGCGCCTATCCCGAGTTCACCTACTGGACCATGTCCGGCGAAGCCATCTTCATGATCCTGCTGGGCGGCCTGCATATATTCATCGGGCCGGTCCTGGGGGCGGCACTGCTTCTGGTGTTCAATGATCTGGTCACACGTTATACGGACCTGCATGGTCTTGCCCTGGGTATCATCGTGCTGATCTTCGCGCTGGGCTTCAAGCGTGGCGTGGGTGATTTCGCCCTGCGCCTGTTTCCCAAGCACCGGAAGAAACAGTCCATCGAAAAGGTGACGACATGACGAATCAACGACAAGGCGCGGCAGTGACGCCGGAGCAGGGTGGGCAGCCTCTGACAGTCGTTACCGGCGGGGCCAGTGGTATAGGGCAGGCCTGCGTGCGGGGTCTGCTGGCTCGCGGTGACAGGGTGGCGGTGCTCGATCTGCCCGGCATGGAAGACAGGCTGGGTGAACTGAAAGCCTCTGTGTCCTTCTACGCTTGCGATGTTTCCGACGAAGTCGCTGTACATGCAGTCGCGGAACGTGTCAGAAACGAACTGGGTCACGTCAGGCATCTGGTCAATAGCGCAGGCATCATCCAGCAGCGGTCGACGCCTGAAATGCTGGACCAGGCACTCTGGGATAAGGTCGTGACCGTGGATCAGCGGGGGACGTATCTCTGTTGTGTGGCCTTTGGGGGCGCCATGGCGCGCCAGGGCGGTGGCAGCATTGTCAATATTGCCTCCATCACCGGCAGCCGTTCCGTGCCGCTGCATGCCTATGCCCCCGCCAAGGCGGCGGTGATTTCCATCACTCAATGTCTTGCCGCCGAATGGGGGCGTTCCGGCCTGCGGGTGAATTCTGTATCGCCGGGCTATACCTTGACACCCGCTCTGCAGGAAGCGATTGATCGTGGCGATCGGGATCCGACGGATCTGATGCGGGTGACGGCGCTGGGCCGCATGGTGAAAACCGAAGAAGTGGCGGATGCCGTCGAATTCCTCACCTCGAACCGCGCATCGGCAATCACCGGCATTGATCTGCCGGTGGATGCGGGCTGGCTGGCTGGTACGCCCTGGACAACCTACGGTGGTGTGCCGGAAGCCAGGGCGCCGGGCGATCAAGGCCCGGCTGCGGCCGCAAAAGGAGTGCAATGATGCTGCGTGTAGAAAACCTCAGGAAGTCCTTCGGCGGGGTCGTGGCCACCAACGATCTGTCCATGACGTTCGAGAAAGATTCCCTGACGGCGGTTATTGGCCCCAATGGGGCGGGCAAGACGACATTCTTCAACCAGATCTCGGGGGCCTTGCGCCCCGACTACGGCCGCATCCTGCTTGAAGGCCAGGACATTGTCGGCCTGCCGCCTGCCGAGATCGTGCGCCTGGGCATCGGCCGCGCCTTTCAGGTGTCACAGTTGTTCAAAACGCTGACGGTCGAAGAATCCCTGCGCGGCGCCCTGTTGTCCCCTCTGGGTAAAAGCCTGAAGATGACCGGCAGGTTTCCCTTGCGTGAAACCCGTGACCGGGCACATGAGGTCATGGACGAGCTCGGCCTTGCATCCAAGGCGGATGTGGTCAGCGGCAATCTTTCGCATGGCGACCAAAAGCTGCTGGACATGGCGCTGGCCCTGGTGCTGCAGCCCAAGGTGTTGCTGCTTGACGAGCCTGTGGCGGGCATGGGGCCCGAAGAGCGCGAGCAGATGATAGAAACGGTTTATGCACTATGGAAGAAGGGCGGGCTGACCCTGGTGCTGATCGAGCATGACATGGAAATCGTGTTCAGGATATCCCAGCATATCTATGTTCTATCGTACGGGCGTTTGCTGGCCGAAGGCACTGCACAGGAAGTCCGCCACAATCCGGCAGTGATTGAGGCTTATCTGGGCACCCCCAAGAAAGAGGAGCACGCATGACGACGAGCGAAAGTGCAGGTCTTGCCATTCACGAACAGGCGGCTGCCGATGGGCCAGAACTTTCCACCACCAGTCCGGTGATGCTCGAAGTGGAAGGCATTGATGCTTTCTACGATTCCAGCCAGGTGTTGTTCGGTCTGTCGTTGCGGGTGCATAAAGGTCAGACACTGGCGCTGCTGGGCCGCAATGGTGCCGGCAAGAGTACGACCATCAAATCGATCGCGGGCATTGTCCACGGGCGCCAGGGCACCGTAAAGCTGGCGGGCGTGGACATTCGCGGGCGTCAGCCGCACCAGATTGCGCGTGCCGGCATTGCCTTTGTGCCGGAAGATCGGCAGATTTTTTCTGATCTTTCAGTCGAAGACAACCTGCTGATTGCCGTCAAGCAGGGGTCAGCGGGTGAAAGCGAATGGTCGCTGGAGAGGGTCTATGACATGCTCCCCTTGCTTAAGCCGCTACGTACCCGCCTGGGCGGCCAGTTGTCGGGCGGCGAGCAGCAGATGCTGACGGTGGGCCGGGCCCTGATGGGGAATCCCGATGTCATCCTGCTGGACGAACCCAGCGAAGGCCTTGCGCCCATCATGGTGCAGAAGATCGGCGAATTGGTTCAAAGGCTGCGTGAACTGGGGACGACGATAGTTCTTGCCGAACAGAACCTGCATTTCTGCCTGGATCTGGCTGACCATGCGGTCGTGATCGACAAGGGCAGGGATGTCTTCTACGGCACCATTGGCGATCTCAACAGCAGCGAAGATATCAAGCGGCGTTATTTGTCCGTGTAGTTTGGGCGATGGCTTCTGGGGCCGGCGACCAACCGGCATCCAGATATCGATAAAACCGGCCAGCCCCTATTTGCGGGCTGGCCGGCCTGCTTTCATCCGACGATGCGATGTTCGGTCGTGACAATGAAAGGCAAGTGTCCGTCAGGCAGGAAATTGGGCTCATCGGCACGCGTTTCTTCGTAGGCAGGCGTGGTGGCCCCCTGCTTCATGGCAGCCGTGGATTCGAACCAGGTAATGGCCAGGCCGTCGAGCGCCGGTTTGCCGTTGCCCGAGTATTCGTCCATGGCCGTATGGTCTTGCTCGTAACGCCGGATCACGGTGATGTGCGATGCCAATGGGCCATGCACATCCTTCCAGTAGGC
>JBAYOJ010000019.1:0-17352 GCA_041678385.1 Burkholderiaceae bacterium
ACCCGTGGGCCCTGCGGCCAGGGGTCCCAATTCGAGATGGATGCCGTCCCACAGATGACGACGCGGGCGTGCTTGTTGATCTGGGTCAGTACGGTATCGCTGATCTGGCCGGACGTGTTGTCGAAATAGACATCGATACCTTCAGGGCAGGCCTGCTGCAGTGCTGCACCCAGTTCGGGCTGATGGTAGTCGATGGCGGCATCAAAATTGAATTCGTTCAAGCAAAGCTGGCGTTTGGTTTCGCCGCCGGTGATGCCCACAGTGCGGCAGCCAAGCTTGCGTGCCAACTGCCCGACGACTGACCCTACAGCACCAGCGGCAGTGGACACGACGACGGTTTCCCTGGCTCTGGGTTCGCCCAGTTCCATCAGGGCAAAATAGGCTGTGAGCCCGTTCAGACCCAGTACGCCCAGAGATAAGGAAAGGGGCAGGTCGGTTTCCGAAACTTTGCGGCGTAGGGTGGAACCGTCGGTCAACGCGTATTCCTGCCATCCAAGCACACCCATGACCAGCGTGCCTTCGGGGTAGTCGGGGTGCCGGGAGCGCAACACGCGGCCGGCGGTGAAGGCACGCATGACGTCGTCCAGCGCCACCGGCCTGGAATAGTTGGCGGCCGCATTCACCCACCCGCGCATGGCGGGATCCACTGACAGGTACAGGTTCTTGACGAGAAACTGCCCTTCATTCAGCTCAGGTACTGCTGTTGAGCGGATTTCGAAGTGTTCGGCCTGGGGGATGCCGTCGGGGCGCGTTTTGAGGATGACCTGATGATTCAATAGACTGGACACCTGTGACTCCTGCCAATAAAAAGGCGCCTGAAGCGCCTTTGTGTTGATGGAAAGCATGCCTGCTGCGGCATCTGGCTGTACAGGAGCGTAACGCTGAATCGATGAAGCGCCTATTAGCTGAAAAACAGTCTGCTAACGTTTGACGGCTTCGATCTGGATAAAAATGCGGACTTCGTCGGGAATGCCAGGCAGGCCGTAGTTCATACCGAAATCGCTGCGCATGAGCGTGGTAGTGAAATCGCCGCCACAGACTTCTGCCTTGGCATGGCGGCTTTCATAGCAGTTGAAGCGCTCGGCAGTCAGGGTGACGGGACGGGTCTGGCCCAGCAAGGTGAGGCTGCCCTTGACGGACTTCACCTTGTCTCCTTCAAAGCTGAAGTCGTCGCCTTTGAACACCGCTGTCGGGAAGGCATCGACGTGCAGAAAGTCGGCGTTCTTCAAGTGGTCGTTATAGGGTTCAACACCAGTATTGACGGAGCCGGGGCGTACAGTAATTTCCGCAGTGCCTTTCTGCGCCTGGCGATTGAGCATGATGCTGCCTTCCACAGTATCGAAGCGACCCCGGTTGGTTGATGTGCCTGAGTGCAGCACGTCGAAGTGCACAAAAGCGTGGGTGGGTTCGACGTCGTAGTGGGCTTCCTGGGCATTAGCCGTATAGGTCGCGGCGAGGAGCGCGGAAGCGAGCAACAGTTCTTTCATGGTCTGATCCTTATGGACATGATGCATGGAAAAAACCAGGATACCGTCAGGCAGTATGCGTTTTACCGGCTCCTGAAGACTTCCAGTCTAGTATCAGGCCCGGATTCTTCCAGATGCATTTCCCGTATGTGTGACTTATATCAACCGGACTTCCGGACCAACTGTTGCAACAGGTTTCACGAGCCGGGTTTGGGGGAAGCTGCAGATTGATAGAATAGGCGCCTTGCCGCCCTCAATTTTTATTACTTAAAGTAATTAGCATGGTTGAAGTTTGATGGAATCGGTATGTTAAATTTCGCCTTTCGCTGAGCTTTTAACCCAGCCTTGTCACTCAGAGAGCGCCGCCTTGATTGTCCTGGAGAATCTGCGCAAAACCTATGCGAGCCCGGAACGGGTTTCCCATGCATTGGCCGGCGTCAGCCTGCGTATCCGTAGAGGCGAGATCTTTGGCATCATCGGGCGTTCAGGCGCGGGCAAGAGTACGCTGATCCGCATGCTCAATCTGCTTGAGCGACCGACCGAGGGCCGCGTTCTGGTCGATGGCCATGACATCACGGCTTACGACGACGCAGAATTGCGCAAATTCCGCCAGTCGGTCGGCATGGTGTTCCAGCATTTCAATCTGCTCCGGTCCCGCACGGTACTTGACAATGTGTGCTTCCCACTGCGGCTGGCCGGGATGAGCCGTCAGCAGCAGCGCGAACGGGCCCATGAAATGCTGGCCCTGGTAGGGCTCTCCGAGCACGCTGACAAGTATCCCCGGCAGCTTTCCGGCGGTCAGCAACAACGTGTCGGTATCGCCCGGGCCCTGGCCAGCAAACCACAACTATTGCTGTGCGATGAAGCCACATCAGCGCTTGATCCTGAAACCACGCAGTCCATACTGAAACTGCTGATCGACATCAACCGCAGCCTGGGGTTGACTATTGTTTTAATCACTCATGGCATGGACGTTATCCGCAGTGTCTGTGATCGCGTGGCTGTCATTGATGCCGGCCTCATCGTGGAGCTCGGTGATGTGCTGGACGTCTTCCTGCATCCGCAGCATGCCGTGACCCAATCACTGTTGTCGGAAAGCGGTATGGATGCTGAAGGCTGGCGTGATATGGCACAGGGTATGGAAGGCATCTTGCTGCGTTTGAGTTTTCGGGGCGGTTCCACCTTGCAGCCGCTGCTGAGCCGCATCAGTCGGGAACTGGAGCTCGACTTGAGCATCCTGCAGGGCACAGTAGGCCGCATCAAAGACACACCATATGGGCAATTGGTCGTTGCAATCCAGGGGTCTTCCGAAGCCTGCGAAAGGCTGCCGGAAGTATTGCGTGCAGCGGATGTGGAGTGCGAGGAGCTGCGGAAATGAACTTTGGCAATGTGGATTGGCTGCTCATTGGCGAAGCCACTGTAGATACTTTATTGATGACTGGTTTTTCGCTGCTGTTCACTATTGTGATCGGTCTGCCGCTGGGTGTGATTCTGTTTCTGACCAGCCCACGCCAGATGCTGGCGAACACGGCCATCTATCAGGTGCTGTCCTTTATCGTCAATGTGCTGCGTTCGGTGCCTTTCCTGATCCTGCTGATCGTGATGATTCCGCTTACACGGGTTGTGGCGGGTACGTCGCTGGGCGTTGAAGGCGCTGTGCCGCCGCTGGTGGCCAGTGCGGCGCCGTTCTTTGCCCGGCTGGTCGAGAATGTGTTGCGCGAGCTTGATCCGGGTGTTTCTGAAGCCTGCCGCGCCATGGGTGCCAATTCGCGTCAAACGGTGCTGTTGGCGCTGCTGCCGGAAGCAACGACAGGCATCATTGCGGCAGTTATCGTCACGGCCATTGCGCTGGTCGGATATTCGGCCATGTCCGGGGTGATCGGTGGGGGCGGTCTGGGTGATCTTGCCCTGCGGTTCGGTTACCAGCGCTATCAAACCGACGTCATGATCGTTACCGTGGTGATCCTGGTCATCATGGTGCAGTTTTTGCAGGTGTTCGGCGACCGTCTGGTTGCCCGCCTGAATCGTAAGTAGTCTTTCTGGAGAAAACCATGCCCTTGAAGAAGTTTGCTGCACCCGTTGCCTTCGCCTTGGCGGCGCTGTTTGCCACATCCGCTCAGGCTGAAAAGCTCAGTATCGCTGCAACCCCTGTGCCCCACGCCGAGCTGCTTGAGTTCGTGAAGCCGGCGCTTGCCAAAGACGGTGTGGAACTCGACATCAAGGTGTTCACCGACTACGTGCAGCCCAATGTACAGGTGGCGGATGGCCAGCTGGACGCCAATTTTTTCCAGCACAAGCCCTATCTCGATTCTTTCAACAAGGAACGCGAGACCAGCCTGGTATCCGTCGGTCTGGTGCATGTCGAACCTTTCGGGGCTTATTCCAGCAAGATCAAAAGCATTGACGAACTCAAGGATGGCGCCCAGGTTGCTCTGCCGAATGACCCATCCAATGGCGCAAGGGCGCTGCTGCTATTGCAGCATCAAGGTCTCATCAAGCTGAAGGACCCGAGCAACATTCTTGCCACGGCCCGCGATGTGGCTGAAAACCCCAAGAATCTGCGCTTCCGCGAGCTTGAGGCTGCGACTTTGCCCCGGGTGCTGCCCGATGTTGATATTGCACTCATCAATACCAACTATGCGTTGGAAGCTGGCCTCAACCCGGTGGCGGATGCGCTGTTCATTGAAGGTGAGGATTCCCCTTATGCCAATCTGGTCGCCACGACGGAAGCCAAGAAGGATGATGCAGCCATACAGAAGCTGGTGAAGGCACTGCAAACGGATGAAGTGCGCAACTTCATCAAGAAAAACTACAAGGGTTCTATCGTCCCTGCATTCTGAGTCAGCGCGAGACCCGGATCACTCGCATGGCGCTTACCCGGTCGGAGCCTTCCGGCCGGATCTGTATGGTGACTTCCCTGGGGGTGAAGCCTTCGGGCACTTCAAGCGTACCTTGCAGGTGGGTATAGCGTTCGAGTGAAACCGGGAAGGGGGCCAGTTCGACATTGCCGTTGCGCCCGTTGCTATAGCGGCCCGCCGCCGTGAGGGTGACTTCGCCGGTGTAGCGCTCGGTCTTGCCGAGGTCTTGCATGACCAGGATGTGGTAGTCAAGCTGCCCGGCTTCGTAGTTGAAGGAAACAGCGCGAATACCTGGTGAGGTGTCGCGTGGATCGCCGGGCGCCGATGCGGCAAACAGAGAAATATCCGAACCCAGCTTGTCGATTTCTGCCTGGCGCCGCTGCAGCTCAGTATCTTGCGACTGGATACGGGTGCGGGCTTCTTTGAGTTCCTGGGTGTGCTGGTTCACCAGCGTCTGCAGACGCTGTTTGTCCATGTTGGCGCTGTTCAGGTCGTAGTGCAGCTGTTCGGATTGTTCGACGGTGAGACGGGTCGGGCCATAGCTCTTCTGCAGGAACAGCAGCCCGCCGGCGCCCAAAACCACCCCTGTCAGCAAGAGTACCAGCCAACGCGGGATGCCGCGTCGCCGTGAGCTGCCATAAGCTGTCGGTCTGAATGCTTGGCGCTTGGAGGATCCGAACATGGGTTTCCTTTATCCCTTCATTGCAAAACAACCTGTAAGTTTAACAAGCGAAAATTACTGGAGGCCAGCCTCTCAGGCTTTTAGATACATGTCAAGTTGTTGCAGCCTCTCTGGTGTGCCGATATCCATCCAGACACCTGAGTAGTGGCCCCCGATGATGGCGTTGTTGGCCATGGCCGTACGTAGCACGGGTGCGAGCGCGGCTGGCAGGTTGGCGGGCACACCGTTGAATAGCCCAGGCGAATAGACGCCAATGCCAGAAAACGTGAGACAAGCCGAACCGGACGCCGACTGGGGCGCCATGACCCGCCCGTGTTCATCCAGACGGAAGTCCCCTTCAGGGTGATGTGCCGGGTTGTCTACGAGAAGCAGCCATGCCTTGGCGCGTGCACCCGCCAGGGCTGCGGCCCGCCCCGGGGCTAGGCTGAAATCCCAGTCGCACCATATGTCCCCATTGATCACCAGGAAAGGAGCCGGCCCCAACAACGGCAGGGCGCGGGCAATACCCCCTGCCGTTTCCAGTGCGGGCTGTTCTGGTGACCATTGCAGGCGGGCACCGAAACGGGCGCCGTCGCCAAGCGCCGCCTGCAGGCGGCCGCTCAGCCAGGCGCAATTGATGACGATGTCCCGTAAGCCGGCGGCTACCAGGCGCTCGATATGCCATACGATCAGGGGTTTGCCCCCGGCTTCGAGCAGAGGCTTGGGGGTGTGGTCTGTCAGGGGGCGCATGCGTTGGCCACGTCCTGCCGCCAGGATCATGGCTTTCATAACGCCCCCGAAGAGATATCAGACAGGCTCGTGTCGAGGCGATCCAGGATGCGCAGCAAGGGTCTGAACACACCGTAGCGGCTGGCAACCTGGCGGACATAGCCGTTTACCCGGGGAAGGTGATCGAGATAATGATGTTTGCCGTCGCGATGGGAAAGCCGCGCAAATACACCGAGGATACGCAAATTGCGTTGCAGGCTCATCCATTCATACGCGCGGTGAAAGATAGCGAAATCATTTCCGACTGGGAGGCCGGCCGCACGGGCTGCTTCCCAATAGCGGATGGCCCAATCGAGTTGCTGATCTTCTTCCCAGGTGGTGCGGGCGTCGGTCACCAGCGACGCGATGTCGTAGGTGATGGGGCCTGCCAACGCATCCTGGAAATCGATGATTCCAGGTTGATCGCCCGGGCTGGCTGGCAGCATCAGATTGGGGGAATGGTAATCGCGGTGCACCAACACAGCGGGCTGTGCAGCATTGTCGGCTGTCAGGACAGCGAAGATATCCTGCAGCGCGGCTGTTTCGTTTTCTGTCAGGCTGGTTCTGCAGTGTCTTTCCACGTACCATTCCCGGAACACGGAAAGTTCGTCAGCGAGGCGTTGCACGTCGTAGCGCGGCAGGTCGTCGCACGGCGCCTGCTGAATCCTGACCAGCGCATGCAGCGATTGCCTGTACAAGCGCTGCAGGTCGGCGTCGCCCAGGCCTTCCCTGATGGCTTGATAGTAGGTGTGGGTGCCCAGGTCGGATAGCAGCAAAAAGCCCTGTTCCAGATTTTTGGCCAGGATGGCCGGGACACTCAGGCCCGCGTCATGCAGCCGTTCACCTATCTGCAGGAAAGGCCGGCAGTCTTCGCGTTGCGGCGGTGCGTCCATGATGACGGCGGTGCCCTGGCGGGTATCAACCCGGAAATAACGGCGAAAGCTGGCGTCGCTGGATGCCGGCCGAAGGGTGGCAAGGTTGATGCCCAGGTCGGGCGAAAGGCTGGTGAGCCAGTCGTGCAGGGACGCCAGGCGGGGGTCGTGCGGGATGGTGGCTTGTGATTCCATGGTTTGCAGCATTCTCTCACTATAATACCGGGTCGCCTTTCGTAAACGACCGGCGGCAGTGCCAAAATATAATCGTTTTTTTGGGGGGCGAAACTCTCGTGCGTTCTGTCTGGTGGTCACTACTCATCGCTTACGGCTGGGGGCAGGCCGTAATGGCAGCGCCCCCGCAGGCAGAAACGATCAGTGTGCAGGCGGGTCGTGAGCTGCAGATTTCTTCGCAGCTCCAGACCCACGCCCTTGAAGAAGACCAGATGTCGGTCTTTCTTATTGCCGATGACATTCAATCCGATGAAGACGGCAGGGTCGTCTTGTCAGGGAATGCCGAGGTCCGGCGCATTGATTCCGTGGTGAAAGGCGATCATATCGATTATGTGCGTTCCACGGGCCAGTTGCGGGTGCGGGGCAACGGGTTGATGATGCGCGACGCCAGCATCGTGAAGGCTCCGGCGTTCGACTATAACGTGGACGCCGAAACAGGCGAAATCACCGAACCGGATTTCTGGCTGGGCACCACGGGCGGCGCCGGTAGCGCCGAACGTGCCGATATCTTCAGCAGTGACCACATGCGCCTTAATCAGGTGACGTATACCGGCTGCCCTTGCCCGGATCCGGCTTGGTACATCAAGTCGCGCCAGGTCGACCTGCACTTTGAAGACAACGAAGGTATTGCACGGCATGGCACGCTGTATTTCAAGAACGTTCCTATTCTGTACTCGCCGTATCTGAGCTTCCCGATACGCAAGGAACGCAAGTCGGGCTTCTTGCTGCCCACCTATGGCACTTCAACGGCCGGGGGCATGGAATTCTCCATTCCCTACTACTTCAACCTGGCACCCAACTACGACCTGACGCTCACGCCGCGGGTCATGGCGAAGCGTGGCCTGCAGCTTGGGGCCGAATTTCGCTACCTGGGCCAGACCTACGCCGGGGAACTGCAGGGCACTTACCTGCACGACGACCGCGAAGCCGGCGGCAATCGCTGGTACTACGGCTGGCAGCATAGCCAGGCATTGGGGGGCGGCCTGCATGCCAGCTTCGATATCCGACGGGTATCCGACGACGATTATTTCCGTGATTTTTCGTCGATCGGCCTGAACGAGGCCACCAATACCTGGTTGCCCAGCACAGCCAATCTGTCATGGTGGGGGTCACCTTACATAGGGGGCTCACTGTCCGTCCACAAGTATCAGACCCTGCAGGATGGCAGCACCGACTATCTGACACCGCAGTATGACAAACTGCCCGAACTTTACGTGCGAGGCGCCCGCTACGACTGGGGCGGCTTTGATGTGGTGTCCGAGAACTACGCCACCCGATTTGTCATGCCTTACTATTCGGGCAGTTTGTCCAAGTTTGATTATTACCGCGACAACCGTATTGCGCCGAACGGCAACCGCTTTACGTCATATACCACCGTGGCTTACCCCATTGTGCGTGCAGGCTGGTATATCACCCCCAAGGCAGGCGTGCATCTGAGCCAGTACAGTGTCGATTGGCACGACAATGGGGTCCTTCATCCGGCGCGTGGCCGGACGCAATCAAGGGCGCTGCCGATTCTTTCCCTCGATTCGGGCATGACTTTCGAGCGCGATACATCGCTGTTCGGCAATGCAGCTGTTCAGACCCTCGAACCCAGGCTGTATTATCTGTATGTGCCATACCGCGATCAAAGCAATATCCCGGTCTTCGATACGGCTTACGCCGATTTCAGCTTCAGTCAGGCCTTCAGCGAGAACATTTTCAGCGGCGGTTGGGACAGAATTGCCGATGCCAACCAGCTGACGGTAGGCCTGACTTCCCGGTGGCTGGATGCCGACTCGGGTTTCGAGCGGCTGTCGCTGTCAGTAGCCCAGCGCATGTATTTCCGCGACCAGCTTGTCACCCTCTGGGATAACGAGCAGGCTCGCACGCGTGCCAAGTCTGATTACCTCCTGGGTGTCAACGCGGCGCTCACCGATAAGTTCAGCGTCCGTTTCGATGCGCAGTTCAATCCTGATTCGCGCGACCGCAACCGCATGACGGCCGGGGTACGGTGGGAGCCCAAGCGTCTTGCCAGCGTGTCGGCCTGGTACCGCTATCAGCGTGACCCTCGCCAAGTCTATGATCCTTCTTTAAGGGTCCCATCCGAGGAAGATCAGGGGCGTGAGCAGGCAACCGTGGCCGGGCAGTGGCCGCTCAGCAAGAACTGGTACGCCCTGGGGCGTTATGATTATTCCCTGAAGGAAAGTCGTTCCACGCAGTCGATTCTGGGTCTGGAATACAAAGGGGATTGCTGCTGGTCGGCCAGGGTCGTGCTGCAGCGTTACGCTGTGGCACGTCATGAAGCCAACACGGCCGTGTTCTTCCAGCTTGAGCTGGCCGGCCTGGGCGGCATTGGTTCCGATCCCATGGGCGTGATCAGTGAGCGCATTACCGGCTATCAAAGCATCAATCCCCCTATACCTGAAAAAACCGTCTTCGAGAGGTATCAATAATGCGCAGTGTGCATGCCCGGCGCCGTCTGGCCGCCTTGCTGATTACCGTGCTGGGTGCAAGCGCCGCGTCGGTCAGTCTTGCCGCCACTTCCTCCGGCAGGTCTGCGTCGGCAACGACCGGCAGCGGCCCGTCTCAACAGTTCGTGGACGGCATTGCAGCGGTGGTGAACCAGCAGGTCATTACACTCAAGCAAGTCAACCTCGAAGTTGCCGATGCCGAAAGCAACTTGAAGATGCAGAATATTCCTATTCCTGAGCGCAGTATTCTTCAGCGCCAGGTTCTGCAGCGGATGATCATAGAAGAACTGCAACGTCAGGAAGCCGACCGTATCGGCATCAGAGTCAGTGAAGGGCAGCTCGAACGAGCCGTCGAAAGCATTGCGCAGCGCAATCAGATGACCGTTGAGCAGTTGCGCAAAGAAGTCGAACGTTCGGGTCTGCCTTGGTCGCGTTATCTCGAAGGCCTGCGCAGTGAAGTACGTTTCGATCTGCTGCGCCAGCGTCAGGTGGATTCCACCGTCAATATTACCGACGCCGAGGTCGATGCCTTCCTGCGCAATCAGGGCGTGCGTCCGGCCGCGTCCGCACCGCAGGCAGCCGCGCCCATGACAGTGCCTCCACAGCAGGCTGCGCCGCGCGTTTTGGGGCTGGCACAGATCCTGGTGGCTGTACCCGAAACAGCATCGTCCAGCGAGGTGAACCGGCTTCAGCAACGTGCCGAAGAGCTGCTTGCCAAGTTGCGGGCGGGCGCTGATTTCGCCGGCATGGCAGCGTCTTCGTCTGATGGCCCTCAGGCGCTTGAGGGGGGTGTACTGGGTGTGCGGCCCGTCGAGGGCTGGCCCGACCTGTTCATCAACGCGGCCCAAGGGCTGAAGGTGGGGCAGGTGTCCGGCATCATACGCAGCGGCCAGGGCTTCCATATCCTCAAGGTGCTGACTTTGGGTGAAGAGCAGCAGGCTGCCCGACGCCCTGCAGCGCCCGATATGTCGGCCACGCCACAAAGCCAGGCCGCGCCCGGGCAGGGGCCCATGATCGTGACCCAAACGCATGCCCGCCATATTCTGGTGCGTACCAACCAGATTACATCCGACGAGCAGGCCGAGCAGCGTATCCGACATTTGCGCGACCGCGTTCTGAGCGGTGAATCCTTCCAAGACCTGGCGCGCCGCCATTCCGATGATGCTACAGCGCCGCAGGGTGGCGACCTCGGTTGGTTATCGCCTGGCGAGACTGTGCCGGCCTTCGAACAGGCCATGAACGGCCTGCAGCCGGGCGAGGTCAGCGAACCCATCAAGTCGCCTTTTGGCTGGCATCTTATCGAAGTGCTGGAGCGTCGCAATCAGGATATGGGTGAAGATTTCCAACGCATGCAGGCTCGTCAGATCTTGTTCCAGCGCCGGATTGAACCCGCGGTGGAGCAATGGCTCAGTCAGCTTCAAGGGCAGGCCTACATCGAGAACCGCCTCGACCCTCAGCAGAATCGCGGTTCGCAGCGGCGTTGAGCATGGCACATCAGGCACGCAAGCGGTTCGGCCAGCACTTTCTGGTGGACGAAGCAGTGGTCGAGCAGATCGTCCGCGCCATTCGTCCCATGGCCGACGACACGATGATCGAGATCGGCCCGGGTCTGTCTGCACTGACTGCGCCGCTGCTTGAGTCGCTGGGCAGGCTCACTGTTGTCGAACTTGACCGCGATCTGGCGGGCGGCTTGCGGAATGCCTGGCCAGACCATCGCCTGGTCGTGATCGAAGCCGACGCGCTGAGTGTGGATTACAGCGGGCTGGGTGGGGCGCTGCGCATTGTGGGCAACCTGCCCTACAACATTTCCAGCCCTTTGCTTTTTCATCTGGCTGAGCATGCTGATGCCGTACGGGATCAGCATTTCATGCTGCAGCGCGAAGTCATTGATCGCATGGTGGCCGAACCAGGTTCCAGCGATTACGGCCGCCTGTCCGTCATGCTGCAGGCGCGCTACGCCATGGAAAAGCTCTTTGACGTGTCGCCCGATGCTTTTGATCCGCCGCCCAAGGTCATGTCTTCGGTCGTGCGCATGGTCCCGCTTCCTGCCGAGCGCCCGCGCCCGCGCAGCGAGCAGGCCTTTGCGGCGGTAGTGACCCGTGCTTTTGCACAGCGGCGAAAAATGCTGCGGCGGGTGCTGGCTGACTGGGCTGCCGACATCGATTGGGACGCCTTGGGCGTAGCGCCTACCGACCGGGCCGAAACCGTCAGCCCGCAACAGTTCATGGCCATGTCCGATCAACTGGTGGCAGCCGGGCGTATCGGCGCAGGCACGCGTTAGCGTCTGGCCCTAAGCGAAGAACCAATAACACACCGCAATCGAGGCCAGTACGCCCGCCAGGTCGGACAACAGTGCGCAGCCTATGGTGTGGCGCACGCGCTGGATGCCGACGGCACCGAAATACACGGCGACGACGTAGAAGGTGGTTTCAGTGCTGCCCTGCATCGTGGCAGCCAGCAGGGCGGGGAAGCTGTCCACACCGAAATGCTGCATGGTCTCGATGAGCATCGCCCGGGCGGCACTGCCAGAAAAAGGTTTGACCAGCGCTGTCGGCAGGGCATCGACGAAGCGGGCGTCCAGACCGGCCCAGAGGGTTGCTTCCCGAATGCCGGTCAGTATCATGTCCAGGACACCCGATGCGCGCAGGACGCCCACTGCACATAGCATGGCGACCAGATACGGCAGCAGATTCTTGGCAACGTCGAAACCATCTTTAGCCCCTTCGACAAAGGATTCATACACCGGCACCTTTTTGATGGCCCCGCACACCAGAAAGAGCACAATAATGCCCGACAGCACCAGGTTGCCCAGCAGGCTGGAAGTTGCGCTGATGGCGGCGGCACCCATGCCGGCCAGGGCAGCCATCATGCCCCCGATGACAAGCGCGGTGCCGGCCAGCCACAGCAACACGACCGGGTCATGCAGGCGCAGGCGCTGCATGAAGGCGACAGACAGCAGCGCGGCCAGGGTGGAGGCGCTCGTGGCCAGGAGAATGGGCAGAAAGACCAGGGCGGGCTCGGCGGCGCCTTGCTGGGCGCGGTACATGAAGATGGTGACCGGCAGCAGGGTGAGCGAAGAAGCATTCAGCGTCAGAAAGAGGATCTGCGCATTTGTAGCGGTGCGCGGTTCCGGGTTCAGACTTTGCAGGGCATGCATGGCGCGCAAACCGATGGGCGTGGCCGCGTTGTCCAGGCCCAACCCATTGGCGGCAAAGTTCATGGTGATCAGGCCCAGGGCAGGGTGGCCAGGTGGGACGCCCGGCATCAGACGGTGGAAGAGGGGTGCGAGCAGCCGCGCCAGCCCCTGGACCAAGCCTGCCGCTTCAGCAATACGCAGAAAACCCATCCACAGTGTCAGGGTGCCGAAAAGCAGCACCATGATTTCCACCGATAGCCCGGCCATCTCGAACAGCGCTGCGACGATGCGTGAGAAAACGTCTGCATCCTGCAACACCAACCAACGGAACAGGGCAGCCAGGATGGAGACGACGAAGAAGGCAAGCCAGAGGGTATTAAGCATACGTCATAATAAAGAGCGCCGGACGAAGCGCAAGTTTCGGATTTCCGCCAAAAGCCTGGCGGGTTGCGGCTATCAAGGGCCCGAGGTATCCCGCGTGATGACGCGATGATACCGGCATATCGTGGCCCGACACTTGGCCTGATGATTTTTTTGGAGCATGTAGTCATGGACTGGAGCGCGTGGCGCCGTCGCTGGATGACGGAGCCCTTGTACAGGCGGATGCGCAACAGCGTGTCGCCCCTTACGGCGTTTCAGCGCCAGGTGTTGTCGTCGGGCGACGCGTGGTGGGAAGCACAATTGCTGTCGGGGCGTCCTGATTGGGGGGGCCTCACTTATGTCCGCCCGGCTGTATTGTCCGCGGCGGAACGGGAATTTCTTGACGGGCCGGTGATGGAACTCTGCGTGCGTCTGGAACAGGCCAGGAATCAAGGTGGCGAACTGGCTGCCGGGGCGCTCTGGCCTTTATTGCGTGGCCATCGCTACGAAGCCATGGCTATCCCCGCGGAACATGGCGGCTTGGGCCTGAGCGCCTGGGCGCAGTCGGAATTGCTGCGACGCGTCGCCTTGCGGTCGGTTTCGGTCGCTTATCTCCTTGCGGCCCGTTTTGTATTTGGCCCGGCCAATCTGTTGGTGCTGGCGGGCAGCGATGCGCAGCGTGAGCATTGGCTGCCCAGACTGGCGGGTGGCCAGGAATGCGGGGCTGTGGCTTCGTTTGCCGTCGAGAACGATATCGTCCCGATTCAGGCGACCGGCGTTGTTCTGCGGGAAGACGCCGGCGACCACGATCATGCTGTGCTCAGGCTCAACTGGAGCGGCGCGCGTCATGCCCCAGGGCCGCGTCCCGGCCTGCTGGTGCTGCCGTTTCGCTTGCATGATCCGGATGGCGTGCTGGGGCCAGCCGGGGAGCGGGGCGTTTGCGTAGCCCTTGTCGACACTTCGCATGCGGGGGTGGTGCACTATCCAGGTTCGTGTTCCTGGCGGCATGGAGCCTCGCGCACTCTGCAGGGGCAAAGTGGCGAAGCGGCGCCGGACATGGCGCACGGCGGGGTGTTCGACGGGTACGACGTTCAGTTGCCGCTGGCAGCGCTGGTGGGTGCGCCAGCGGCCATTGACCGTGGTTTGCCGGCCTTGCTGGCGACCCAGTCGGTGGCCAAAGGCATTGCGTTGCCGGCACTGTCTTCAGCGTCCGTCTCGCTGGCGGCGCACGCATCCAGCGCCGTACTACGTCTTCAGGGCGATGGGCCAGGCTCTGAAACGCTGGGTGCTCGCAGCCGGCTGGGAAGGCTGGCGGCCACCGCCTATCGGGTCGAGGCGGGTCGGCGCTTTCTTGCCGCGGGGCTGAATCTTGGCTATCGGCCGGTGCTGACCACAGCCCTGCTGGACCTTGGCATCTTTGACGAGGTGCGCCGCTCCATGAGCGACAGCATGGACTTGCTCGGCGGTTCAGGGCCTACGCCGGCATTGGCTGAATGGCAAGATGGCCTGCACGAACTTCTGCCCGTGCTGTTTGGCCTGGATGGTCTGGCGGCCAAGAATCGTAATACTGCTGTGCTGGCCCTGGGCGTGATGCGGGTGCATCCTTATCTCGTGCAAGAAATAGAAGCGTTGGGGCAATCCGACACAGAGGAAGGCAGTCTCGCCTTTGATCGCCTGGTCTGGAAGCATGCAGGCGTGGCCATCGGTGCGTCGATGCGGGCGATCACCACTGCCTGGACACGGGGACGTTTTTCTTCCTGCCCGCGCTTGCTCGGGCCGGTCGCCCGTCATTACCGGCGTGTGAATCGCTATGCGGCAGCGCTGGCGCTTCTGGTCGAAATCCTGCAACCTGGGGTGAGGCCCATTGAGACGCACAGCGAACCCGGGCTGGAGCGCTTGCTGCGTGCCTTGGCCGCGCTGGTGTCGCTGTGTGCGGTGCTAAAGCGCTGGCAGGACGACGGGCGGCACAACGCCGATCTGCCGCTGGTCGAATGGTGCGCTGCCGATGCCTACCATAGCATCGACAATCTGATGGAAAGCATGCTGGAAAACCTAGGCCTTGCGGGGGCAGGTGCCGTGCTGAAGGGGCTGCTATTGCCGCCTGGCATGCGGTCGCCAGCACCGGACGATGCCGTCACGCTTGACTGCGCGCAACTGCTGCTGGTGCCTTCCGATACCCGCGAACGCCTGGTTGGGGCTGTATGGGCCAATCATGGCCTGCGTCATCTTGGCGCACTTGAGCGTGCGTATGAATGCGTGGTGAATGTTGAGGGCCTGCGTGAGCAGATCAGGCAGGCGGGGCTGAAGGACTGGCGGCTGGCCCATGTGCGTGGCGGCTTGACCGACGCACAGGCTGCCGCGCTGGAAGCCGCGGAAACCGCTGTCATTGCTGCTTTGCGCGGCGATGAAGCGGCTTCATGAAGGTTGGGATGCAGGGGTTCAGCTGGCCTGCTGGCGGCGCTGCACCAGTTCGATCTTGTAGCCGTCGGGGTCCTCGACAAAGGCAATGACTGTCTGGCCATGCTTCATGGGGCCGGCTTCCCGGCTAACCCTGCCGCCGCGCGCCTTGATGTCTTCACAGGCCTTGTAGGCGTCCTCGACTTCCAGTGCAATATGTCCGTAGGCGGTGCCCAGTTCATAAGAAGACGTGCCCCAATTATGGGTGAGCTCAATGACTGCACCCTCGCTCTCTTCTTGATAACCGACGAAGGCGAGTGTGAATTTCCCGTCCGGGTAGTCCTGGCGGCGCAGCAGGCGCATGCCCAGAACGTTGGTGTAGAAATCCAGTGATTTTTCCAGGTCACCGACACGCAGCATGGTGTGCAGGATACGCATTGAATTTGCTCCTTGGTTGCCCCGACGGCCTTATAAAAGGGGTAAGCTGCCGGGGTGATGGGGTTTGAGGGCCAGGCGTGCCCGGCCAAAATCGGGATGCAGGCGTTCGACTTCGCGCCAGAAATCCGGCCCGTGATTCATATGCCGTAAATGGGCGACTTCGTGCGCCACCACATAATCCACGACATCCGGGGCAAAGTGTATCAGCCGCCAGTTCAGCATGATGCGGCCATCACTGGTGCACGAGCCCCAGCGGCCATTGGGCGAAGCCAGGCGCCAGCTCTTCAGCGTGCTGCCGGCCAACTTGCAAAAATGGGCCAGTCGCGCGTCAAACAATTGCGTAGCCTGCTGCTGCAGCCATGCGTAGACCCGTTCACGGATCCGGTCTGAGGTAGCGTCGGCCTGCAGGGGTAGTGACAGGGTGTCGCCTTGCTGTGGCGCGAGCGCGTCCCCGCTGAAGCTCACCACGCCGATAGCGGGCCGGACAGCCAGCTGGATGTAGGTACCGAGGTAGGGAAAACTGCCGCCGTTGCGCCAGCTTGCATCCGCCGTGGCCAGATGCTGCTGACGCTGATGCAGGGCCTGCAGTTTGTTCAGTATCCAGGGCGCCTTGGCTTGTACGGCTTCGGCTACCTGTCTGCGCGGCACCCAGGCGGGCGCTGTGACCATCAGGCCATCGTCATTGATAGTGAGCCCAATGGTCTTGCGCCGGGAAGTGCGCATCACGAAACCGATGGTCTGGTGAGGGGTGTCGATTTCAAGCCAGCGGCTTCCAGGGGGCAGTGCCGCGGGGCGGGCGATAGGTACGGCGCTTAGTTCGGTTTTTGCAGTGCCAGCTTGCTGAACTGGCCCTTGTGGCACTGCAGGATTCTTATCGCTGCTTGCGGCGGGCGCTGCGAGCCCACCGAATAGCGACAGCTGCTCATTCGCCGCCATAACGTTCCGGGTTGAGCACCCGCATTTCACCCTCGATCCATGCCTGGACTTTTGCATTGATCTCGGTGGCGCTCAGGCCTTCGGTGGCGATCAAGGGGCCGACAGAAACGGTAATTGTCCCGGGCTTCTTGAGGAAGGCGCGCCGTGGCCAGCATTCCCCCGCGTTGTGCGCAATGGGAATGACAGGCGCGCCGGTGGCCTCGGCCAGCAAGGCGCCCCCCATCTTGTACCGGCCAGTGCTGCCCGGGGGCATGCGGGTCCCTTCAGGGAACAGTAGAGGCCAGCGGCCTTCCTGCAGCCGTACACGGCCCACACGGATGACCTGGTCGAAGGCATCCCGGCCCCGGGCGCGATCTATCGGTATCATGCGCAGCAGGGCCAGGCCCCAGCCGAAGAACGGAATGCGATGCAATTCACGCTTGTAGACAAAGCACACGTTGCGCGGCAGGTAGGCGGCAAAGAACATGGTTTCCCAGGCGGACTGGTGCTTGGAAAGTACGATGGCCGGCCCGTCGGGCAGGTTTTCCCAGCCCTTGGTCTGCCAGCGTAACCCCAGGATGATCTTGGCGCCCCAGATTCCCAGGCGTGGCCAGCCTACAGTCAAGCGATAGCGCCAGGGCAGAGGCAGGGGCATCCAGATCACGCAGGCGATCGCGTAAGGGATGACGGTAATGATCAGGAAGCATTGATAAACAATAGCGCGCAGCCAGGCCATGATGTTCATTCCCCTGAGAGCCATTCATCTACGATAGCCGCCAGGTTGTCACGAACCT
>JBAYOJ010000020.1:0-17234 GCA_041678385.1 Burkholderiaceae bacterium
CGGGCCAGTTCTTCATCGCTGACCTGCATGTTGAGCGTACGTTTGGGCACGTCTATGCTGATCAGATCGCCGGTTCGCAACAAGGCCAGAGGGCCGCCAATATGGGATTCTGGGGCGACATGCAGGACGCAGGCTCCATAGCTGGTACCGCTCATGCGGGCGTCTGAAATGCGTAACATGTCACGGTGCCCTTGCTTCAACAGCACCTTGGGCATGGGCAGCATGCCCCATTCAGGCATGCCGGGGCCGCCCAGGGGGCCGGCGTTGCGCAATACCAGGATGTGGTCGGGGGTGACCGCCAGGTTTTCGTCGTCAATGGCGGCTTTCATTTCGGGGTAGCTGTCGAACACCAACGCCGGCCCCGTATGTTGCTGGAACCGGGCCTCACAGGCGGAAGGTTTGATCACGGCACCATCCGGGCACAGGTTCCCACGCAGCACGGCCAGTGAGCCTTCGTGATACACGGGGTTGGAAAGTGGCCGGATTACGTCATCATTATGTACCGGTGCGTCGGCCAGGGCGGCGGCCAGGGGCTCGCCCATGACGGTCAGGCAGCCTGTGTCCAGCTTTTCGCGTAATTGCGCCATCAGCGCCAACAAACCGCCCGCATAGTAGAAATCTTCCATCAGATAGGTGGAGCCAGATGGGCGGATGTTGGCAATGACGGGGGTATCGCGGCTGAGGGCGTCCAGGTCGTCCAGTGTCCAGTTCACGCCCGCGCGGCGCGCCATGGCCAGCAAATGGATGACTGCATTGGTGGAACAGCCCGTCGCCATGGCGACCAGGGTGGCGTTGCGCACGGCGCTTTCCGTCACGATTTGATGGGGGCGCAGATCTTCCCAGACCATGTCGACGATGCGCCGGCCGCAGGCGGCCGACATGCGAATATGGCCGGCATCGGCCGCCGGAATGGAAGAGGCGCCCGGAATGCTCAGCCCCATGGCGTCGGCGATCGCCGTCATGGTTGAGGCTGTTCCCATGGTCATGCAGTGCCCGTAGGATCGCGCAATACCACCTTCCACCCCCAGCCATTGTTGGGCCGTGATGTTGCCGGCGCGCCGTTCGTCCCAATATTTCCATGCATCCGAACCTGAACCGAGCGGCTGGCCAGCATAGTTGCCTCGCAGCATGGGGCCTGCGGGCAGATAAATCATCGGCAAGCCTGCTGTGAGTGCTCCCATGATAAGGCCCGGCGTGGTCTTGTCGCAGCCCCCCATAAGCACCACCCCATCGACCGGATGCGCACGTATCTGTTCTTCGGTTTCCATGGCCAGCAGATTGCGGTACAGCATCGTGGTCGGCTTCATGAAGTTTTCAGACAATGCAAGGGCAGGCATTTCTACAGGGAAACCCCCCGCCTGCAGGACGCCTCGTTTGACGTCTTCGACCCGCTGCTTGAAATGCGCATGACAGGGGTTGAGATCCGACCAGGTATTGAGAATGCCAATAATGGGTTTGCCCGCCCAGTCTTCCGGGGCATAACCCATTTGCATGATGCGGGAGCGATGCCCAAAACTACGCAGATCATCGGGGGCGAACCAGCGCGCTGAACGCAAGTCTTCTGGTTTTTTTCTATGTATGCGCTGATAGGGGGATTGAGTCATTGTAAGATCCTGTGCGCTGAGCAAGGCAGTGGCCTGCCTCCGGGACACAATGATCTTAGCACCGCTCAGGTGGTTCTTTTCGAAAGGATGCTGTGACCACAGCAGTTGTATGTCGCGTGCGCTGACAGCGGATCTATCGACCGTCGCGCACGCTGTCGGATCACACTATTTTTTCGTAGCAGCCGCTTTGGCATTGGCCCCGCTTTTGGCCAGCAGGCTTAGCTTCTCGTCGGTGGCCTTTTCTTCGGCCAGGGTTTCCTTGAGCAATTTAACGGCTTCGGTGTATCCGAGCTGCTTGCCCAGCTCGCATAGTGTCCCATAGCTTGCGATTTCGTAGTGTTCAACTTTCTGCGCGCCGCCGATCAGGGCAGCGTCGCGTACCGGCCCTTTCTCAATTTCTTCTATCACTTCCTTGCCTTCCTCGACCAGGCCTTCCATGGCTGCGCACTTCATGCGCTTGAGCTTGAGGCCCTGCAGCTCGACAACCTGATCGATTCTTTCGATCTGGCCCTGGGTTTCATCCAGGTGGGTTGTGAATGCTGTCTGCAGGTCAGGGTTCTCTGCGGCTCGCGCAAGGCGCGGCAGTGCCTTGGCGAGTTGCTTTTCAGCACTGTAAATATCCGAAAGTTCATGGATGAACAGGTCTTCCAGGGTCTTTACTGGCATGATGGCTCCTATTTGAAAAAATGGCGGCGGGGCGCCGCGCATCACCTTGTCGGGGTAGCAAATCTGATACCAGCCAGCCGGCTGATTTAGAGTAAGATCAGCGCTGTAATCAAGAAGAACGAACGCAGGAGACAAACCATGAAGCTTCGTCGATTCTTGCGGCCACTGATGGCCGCCACACTGCTGTGCGCCGGTGCCATGGCACATGCCCAGGTCAGCGTCATGCTGCCGGCCAACCCCGGCGGGGGCTGGGATTCCACAGGCCGTCAGGCCATGCAGGCCATGAATGAAGCGGGTATCTATACCGGTACGGTCAGCTTTACCAATCGGGGCGGCGCGGGCGGCACCATCGGTTTGGCTGAGTTCCAGCGTCATTCAGGCAAGGCTGATGCTTTGGCCGTATTCGGTGCTATTACAGTGGGCTCGATTTCCATGAACATGTCGCCCGTCGACTTAAACAAGTTCAGACCGGTTGCACGGTTGACGGCGGAACACATCGTCCTGGCAGTGAAGGCCGACGCCCCCTATAAAAACCTGGCAGATTTTGTAGCGGCCCTGAAGGCTGACCCTGGTGCGACGGTGGTCGGCGGTGGTTCGGCGGGCGGGGTTGACCACATCGCCCTGGCTCTGCTGGCGCAGAAGGGCGATGTGCCCGTCGGGGCGCTGAACTATATTCCGCAGGCCGGTGGGGCGGATACCGTCACGGGCATTGTCAACGGTACCCTGAAAGCAGGCCTGTCGGGTATTTCCGAGTTCCAGCAATTTGCTGACTCCGGTCGTATCCGTATTCTGGCGGTTACATCGGCCGAACGCATGAAAGGCATGGACGACATTCCCACCTTCAAAGAGGCTGGCTACGACGTTGAAATTGCGAACTGGCGCGGTGTGCTCGGTTCCATCGACATGCCTGAAGAAAACCATCGTCTTTGGGTCGATCGTTTCACTCAGCTAAGTGAAAGTCCCCAATGGCATGCCGTCATGCAGCGTTTGGGCTGGGAACCTTTCTTTCTGGGTGGTGATGAATTTGGCCAGTTCATTCAGTCGGAAAGTGAGCGCATCAATGGCATTCTGCATGATGCGGGTCTGGTGAAGTAAGCGCGAACGGGTGCCTCCGATGAAGTCTGTTCCCGGTCAACCGTGGTGGCTGGGGCTGGCGGTCATCCTGATTGGGGCTGTCTGCCTGTATGCGTCATCGCAACTGAGCCTCGGGGCCCAATATGCCGCTATTGGGCCAGGCATGTTTGTGGCTCTGGTTGGGCTGGGCCTGGTACTGCTGGGGGTGCTGTTGATGATACAGATGGCTCGGGGGACTGCTTTCGATGACGAAGAGCGGGCCCAGGACCCCGGCATGGATAAGCGCGCCTTCGTCACGGTATTGGTGGCCAGCGCCATTCCGGCTCTGGCCATGGTGCCGCTGGGCCTGCCGCTGACCGCTATGCTGGTCTTCATGCTGGTGGCCCGCGCCCTTGGGTCACAGCGCATCGTGACTGATCTGGTCGCCGGCTTCGCGCTGGGCAGCGCATGCTGGTTCATGTTCAGCAAGCTGGGCCTGCAATTGGGCGGCTTCATGCCGATGGCGGGGGTGTGATGGAAACCTTTTCCTTGCTGTTGCAGGGGTTCGGGGTGGCACTGCAGCCCATCAACCTGATGTGGGCCTTCATAGGGTCTATGCTTGGCACCGCCATAGGCATATTGCCGGGCATAGGGCCCGCGTTGACCATTGCCCTGCTGTTGCCGGTAACCGTGTCGGTGGGGCCCGTATCGGCCTTCATCATGTTTGCGGGTGTGCTGTACGGCGCCATGTACGGGGGGTCAACCACCGCCATTCTCATCAATACGCCTGGCGAGGCGGGGTCCATGATGACAGCCCTGGAAGGCAGCAAAATGGCGCGGTCAGGGCGAGGGGCGGCGGCGCTGGCCACTGCCGCCATCGGTTCTTTCGTTGCTGGCACACTGGCGACGCTGGCCCTTACGTTCGCTGCGCCGGTGGTGGCCGAATTGGCCTTCATTTTTACACCGGCCGACTAGTTTTCTCTGGCGGTCATGGCGTTCACTTCGGTTGCGGTGGTCATGGGGGCCTCGCGCGTACGGGGCTTTATCGCCTTGTTTCTGGGGCTGGCGCTGGGGGTAATAGGCATAGACGGCATGACGGGTCAGCCGCGCATGACCTTCGGTTTTGCCGACCTTCTGGATGGTGTTGAACTTACCGTGGTGCTGGTATCAGTTTTTGCCATTGGCGAAATTCTGTACGTCGCCAGCCGCTATCGCTACCAGAATGAAGAACTGATCCCCATCCGGGGCAAGGTGTTCATGACGCGCGAAGAATGGAGTCGTTCCTGGAAGCCCTGGCTGCGCGGCGCCGCTATCGGCTTTCCCATGGGCGCAATCCCGGGGGGCGGGTCTGAACTCCCGACCATGCTGTCATATTCCCTGGAAAAGAATTTGTCCCGCAAGAAGGAAGAATTCGGTCACGGCGCGATCGAAGGCGTGGCCGGGCCAGAGGCGGCCAATAACGCTGCCGCGGCGGGTATTCTGGTGCCCTTGCTGACCTTGGGCCTGCCCACTTCGGCAACGGCGGCGATCTTGCTGGTTGCCTTCCAGAATTATGGTCTTCAGCCCGGGCCGTTTCTGTTCACCAGCAACGCTGAACTGGTCTGGGGGTTGATTGCGTCGCTGTATGTCGGCAACGCCATGTTGCTGATGCTGAACCTGCCACTGGTGGGCTTGTGGGTGCGCTTGCTATATATCCCCAAGCCGCAATTGTATGCGGGCATCCTGGTGTTTGCCATGATCGGGATATGGGGCGTCTCGGGGTCTGTGTTTGATCTGGCCTTGATGGCGGTGCTGGGTGTCGTCAGTTATGTGATGCGGGTGTATGGGTTTCCCATCGCACCCCTGCTGATAGGGCTGATTTTGGTACCCCTGGCAGAAAACCAGTTGCGCACGGCTTTGGCGGCTGGGCAGGGCCGTATGGGTGTGCTGCTCGACAGCCCCATCGCCGGTACTTTCTACGCGGTCGCGGTGGCGTTTCTGTTCGTACCGTGGCTGCTGGGCAAGTTGCGCGCCAAGGCAGCCTGAATGGCAAGGCCCCGAATCCCATGTGCTGGCGTTCATCTGCCGCCGCGCAAGGTATCAGGGGCCCCAGGGATGCAGCGTTCAGGCTTAGCCGCCGTATCCGTCAGAAACAATCACTTCAATAAGATTGGGGGCACCGCTGGCGATGCCTTCCTTCAGGGCATCTGCCAGTTCGCGAGGGTCGGTGATGCGGCGTGCCGGCATGCCAAACCCTTGGGCCACGGAAACGAAATCAATGGCGGGGTCTTTCATATCCATTGCCACGAACTTATCGGTATTGCGCCCTGCAACCAGACGGTCTTTCAGAATGCGGTAGCTGCGGTTGTTGATGATCACATACGTGATTGGCCGTTTCAGGTGTGCAGCCGACCACAGCGCCTGGATGCTGTACAGCGAGCTGCCATCGCCTATCGTGGCGACGACCGGGCGATCGGGTTGGGCCAGGCTGATGCCCACGGCGCCGGGCATGCCGAAGCCCAGGCCACCGCTGGCCAGCCCATAGAAGCTGTTGGCGTCGCTCATGGGCAGCATGCCAAGTATAGGGGGCGTGGACGTCAAAGCTTCTTCGACCACAATGGCGTTGCCAGGAAGCGCGTCAACCACGGTCTTGATCAGGAAACCGGGGTCGATGGGGGTGGCAGCGGATTTTTCCATCGCTGCTGCCACCAATTTGCGGCGCCGGGCTGACCAGTTGTGATCGCCCAGGGCCGTGATGCGTTGTGCGGCAGCGTCGGCGTAGCCGGCCGGCCGGGTGGCGCGCAGCGCGGGTAAAAGCGCGGCTAGCGTATCTTTTACATCGGCCCTGATTGCCATTTCGGTGGCGTAGTTCTTGCCGAGTTCCCAATCGCGCTCGCTGATGTGGACAACAGGCATGTTGTCCGGCAAGGGGTCGATCGGGCTATAGGGTGACATGCGAAGCAGGTCGGCGCCCAGGCACAGCACCAGGTCGTGCTTGGACAGGCTTTCACGAACCTTTTTCTGATTGCGCGTCAGGTCGCCCATGCAGGCAGGGTGATCTGCGGGGAAGCGCGCGTTGTACAGAACAGGTTCCTGATAAACGGCGGCGCCGAGCAATTCGGCCAGCTCTGTTGCTTGCGCAAAGCAATCGCGATGCGAGAGTTCACGCCCTGCAATGATGACGGGACGTTCTGCGGCGAGCAGCCGTGCGGCCAGGCGTTCGATGACCGAATCGGTGGGGCGCACCCCGGTTTCCACCCGCGTGGGTGTGCCCAGGTCCAGCGGCATTTCGGCATCGAGGATACTGCCCGGCAGGCTGATGAAGACCGGCCCCATGGGGGGCGTCATTGCGATCTTCGCAGCTCGGTGGATGATGCGGGGCAGGTCTTCCAGGCGGGTGACCTCGCAAGCCCACTTGACCAGCGGCTGGGCGATGGGCAGGAGAGGTTCATACAATATGGGTTCCTGTAGCCCGTAACCCACTTCGTACTGACCCGCCGTAACCAGAATCGGCGACCCCGAGAACTTGGCGTTGTACAGGGCACCCATGGCGTGGCCCAGGCCCGGCGTGCAATGCAGGTTGACGGCAACCAGGCGGTTTGAAGCCCGTGCAAAGCCATCTGCCATGCCAAGCACGATGGATTCCTGCAGGCCCAACACGTAGTTGATCTCGGGAAACTGTGGCACTGCTTCCATGAGAGCCAGCTCTGTTGTGCCCGGGTTTCCGAACAGGTGAGTGACGCCTTCATTGATCAGCAACTGCAGGAACGCATTCCGGCCGGTTATGGTGGTGGATGACATGGCTGCCCTAATTCAATAAACGATAGTCAATAACAACAAATAAAATCCGGCGTTCCGCCGGAAAAATACTGTTAATTATTCTTCCGGCGGAACCCCGTTGCAATGGTCATGGGTCTATACCAGTTATGCCGCGGTGGCATCCTTCAACAGTCTCGGCAACCGCGCCCATCACGCCAGCCGTTGTAAGGTCTCGCCCACGGCATCGAATAGAATGTCCAATTCCTGGGGAGTGCTGGTGAAGGGCGGGCCAAATTGCAGGGTGTCGCCACCGAAGCGTACGTAGAAGCCCTTTTCCCACAGTTGCAGGCCAGCCTCGTAAGATCGGATGGCCGGGTCGCCGTCGCGCGCTGAAATCTGGATAGCGCCGCCCAGCCCGCAGTTGCGAATGTCAATGATGTGCGGGCTGCTGCCCTTCAGACCGTGCAGGGCGGTTTCAAAATGCGGTATCAGCTCGGCAGCGCGTTGGATGAGGTTGTCGTGATCCAGCAAATCCAGCGTGGCAATGCCGGCGGCGCAGGCAACCGGGTGTGCAGAGTAGGTATAGCCGTGCGTGAACTCAACGGCGTGTTCGGGCAGCGCCTGGCCCATGAAGGTATCGTAGATTTCTGTTGACGCGACGACCGCGCCCATCGGTATGGCGCCATTGGTTACCTGCTTGGCGATATTCATGATGTCGGGTGTTACACCAAAGAATTCGGAACCGGTCTGCCGGCCCAGGCGGCCGAATGCAGTGATGACTTCGTCGAAGATCAGCAATATGCCGTGTTGATCGCAGATTTGGCGCAGGCGTTGCAAGTAGCCCTTGGGCGGCACGAGTACGCCGGCGGAACCTGACATGGGCTCAACAATGACGGCAGCAATATTGGATGCGTCGTGCAGTTCGATCAGCTTGAGCAGTTCGTCGGCCAGTGCCACGCCGCCGGTTTCAGGCTGGCCCCGCGTAAAGGCGAGTTCTGGTTGCAGGGTATGTGGCAGATGGTCGGCATCCATCAGTGTGCCGAACATTTTGCGGTTGCCGCCTATGCCGCCCAGACTGGTCCCGGCAATATTGACGCCGTGGTAACCCCGTGCACGGCCAATCAGCTTGGTTTTGGAGGGCTGCCCCTTGAGGCGCCAGTATGCACGTGCCATTTTCACGGAAGTGTCAGTCGCTTCCGACCCCGAATTGGTAAAGAATACGTGGTCGAGGCCTTTAGGTGTCATCGCGGTGATTTTCTCGGCCAGCTGAAAGGACAAGGGGTGTGCGAACTGGAAGGCGGGAGAATAGTCCAGAGTCCCTAGTTGTGAGGCCACCGCTTTCTGTATTTCGGGCCGGGCATGGCCTGCGCCGCAGGTCCAGAGCCCCGAGAGGCTGTCGAATATCTTGCGGCCATTGCTGTCGTATAGCCAATTGCCTTCCGCTTTGACAATGATGCGGGGGTCTTTATGAAAGGCACGGTTGGCGCTGAAGGGAATCCAGTGAGAGCGCAGGTTGAGGGATTCGGCCAGGCCAGCTGGCTGGTAAGCTGGAAAGTTCATGGGAGCCTCCGTCCGGGTGGTGGAAACCCCTGTCCCGGGGCTTCCCTAATAGTGTTCCCATTATGCAGAACATTCTGTGTGAATAGAATGGCAGCTGCATTGGAAAAAACAAAAGGCCCCACGCGTGAGAGCGGGGGCCTTTATCCTTTGCATCCCTGCAGGCTGCTTGAGCAGTCAAAAAAAACTGATCAGGGGTGCAGTTCACCATCATTGTCATGGTCGGCGCTATGGAAATCGTCCATGACGTGGTCCATGAATTCCTGGCGGTTCAAGCGCCCGTCCTTATTGACGTCTACTGCCGAAAACTGCTCGGAAGTGAGCACTTTACCGGCTTCGGCCCGGCTCAGGCTGTTGTTCTTGTCGGTGTCCATTTCTTTGAAAGCACCTTCCATGAAGGCACGGTATTCAGCTTCGCTGATGGTGCCGCTGCCGTCCTTGTCAATGTGGTTGAATTGTTCGTAAGTCATGCCCGAAGAGTTTTGGGCCTGACCGATAGCGGGGGCAGCCAGAATGACGGCAAGTGCGAGCAGTTTGAATGGTTTCATGATTGTGCCTCTCTTTATTTGCAGCCCATGGAGTTGCCGATATAGCCGCCGGCGCCAATGCCAACGGCCGTTGCCGCAGTACGCCCACGGCCGCCGCCTATGGTGCTGCCCAGCAGACCCCCTACGACGGCGCCGCCTACAGTGCTGGCAATGCAGTTGAATTCGGCGTTGCGCGAATGGCCGCCTGAACCTGAAGGGGACTGGCACGCAGCCAGAGCCCCCAGACTGATCATGGCAATGACCATCATCGCCTTGTTCATTGTTTTCGTTTTCATGCTGATGCTCCTCGGTTGAAAGCGGGGTCGTCGTGTGTGGATATTGCTTTATTCCAGGTGGCCGGGCATTTGCGGCAAGGCCGAGAACTCTTCCGGATCATGCTGAATGATGATGCGGGCCCCCAGATTTGATGCCAGGGTTTCAATACGGTTCATGGATGCCAGTGTGTCCGCCCGACTGTCATTGAACGTGGGTACGCGCTGATAATGGCGATTTTCGCGTGTGTGATAGAGGTCGCCACTAAGTATCACGGGCCCGCTCTTGGCAAGCCTGACCAGCAATACCTGATGCCCCGCGGTATGCCCTGGGGCTTTCAGAATTTTGACGCTGCCGTCACCGAACACGTCGTGGTCGCCATCCAGCAATTGTTTCTTTGTGCGCTTGTGGGTCGAGATGTCGTCGGGGTTGATGAAGGGGTCGGGCCCGCCGAGAGCGGCATCCAGGTCTTGCCGGGCCACCAGCCATGTGGCATTCGGAAATGCCCCCGCGTTGCCCGTGTGGTCGAAATGCAGGTGCGAGAATCCAAGGTAATCAATGTTGCGTACGCCTATGGCCTGCAGCTGTGATTGGAGGCTGCGGTCCACCTGCATGATGACGCCCCCATCTACGGTGACTGCACCCTTGCCGGCCAGTTTGTCACCCAGGCCGGTATCCCACAGCAAGGTGCCTGAAGGATGCATGACCACGAAGCACGGGGAAACGAGGGTACCACTGCGGCCATCGTATTCACCCGTATCCGAGAACATCCCCATGTCGGGCAAGTGCAGGGTGCCGCAATCCAGTGCGTACAAACGTATCGCCGGGGCCGTTACCGACACCGCAACCGCAGTGGCAGGAGAGGGCGCGACCGTTGGAGAAGTGGTGCTGCCAGCTGCGTGGAAAGGGTCGGGTGCCGGCACAGGGAAAGTGGTGGCATTCGCAGGCACCATCGTTGACTGGGCAATAATGGCAGGCGCGAATCCCGCCAGGGCCATGCAAACCACGGATCGCGTAATGAGTCGCCGCAGCATCATTTTTCGTTTCCTTGAGTTCAGTCTGGTTGCAGTCAAGCTTAAAGCAAGGACGCGGTATCGCGCCAGTCTGAACCGTGCAGCCCCTCGTTTTTGGCGCCGATATCAGTGTGTGGGCAGCGTTGTCGGTGAGGATTCGGCGTCGGGAATGAGGAAGGCCCCCGCGGCCCGTTCGCAGAAATGCTTGGCCAGTTCTTCGAATCGGCGTAGCGAGCTTCTGCGATTGTCTTGCCGCATGACGGCATGGACGTCGGTGCTGAGCGGGACATCCTCCAGCGGCCGGGTCTGCAAGGAAGGAAGGCGCAATGTCGTCGAGCGTGGCACGACAGCGATGCCCAGCCCAGCCTCGACCAGATAGAGTTGGGCGGGTACTTCCGCCACAACCTGGCACTTGCGAAGGTCAATGCCTACCTGGGTGCACAGGGTGTGGAAGCCGGTGGCGAAGTTTGAACTTTCGCGTTCCAGCAGCACCAGCCGTTCGCCGACAAGATCTCGCATTTTGAGGTGGCTGCGGGAAGTGAAAGGATGGGTGGCCGGCATGGCCATGACGAGTGGGTCATGCCACAGCAAAAAGCTTCTGAACAGATGGTCGTTCGCCTGGTAGCGGGAAATGCTGATGTCTATGGTTCTATCCAATAATGCCTGAACCTGGTCGCAGGGCCGCATTTCATTCAGAACCAGATTGATGTTGGGCGCTTCCTGATTGCAGTGAGCCACCAGTTGGGGCACCAGGCCCAGGAAATGGGAACCGGATAATCCGATTTCTATTGCGCCTTCCATGCCTTCCTCAATGGCCCGGGCTCTGGCCTTGGCCCGGTTGAGTCGGGCCAGAATAGCCTTCACTTCGTACAGATAGATCCGGCCGGCGTCAGTGAGTTCGACGTGGCGGCTGGATCGATTGAAAAGCCGCACTGAAAGTTCTTCTTCAAGCAGGGCGATCTGCTTGCTCAGGGGAGGCTGCGAAATGTGCAGCCTTTGCGCGGCCCGCGTGAAGCTGAGTTCTTCAGCCAGCGCGACGAAGTATTTGAGTTGATTGATGTTCATCGTTCAAATCAGCACCATGACGATCGAAGGAAAGATGGTGAGGATGATGATGCACGCCAGTTCCACCAGTACGAACGGCATTGTTCCTTTTATGATGTCGGCCAGGCTGATTTCTGGTGCAATGCCCTTGATCACATATAGGTTCAGGCCCACTGGTGGCGTGATCACCGCCATTTCGCAGGCGATGATCATCACTACGCCAAACCATATCGGGTCATAGCCGGCGGCGACCATGATGGGGAGCAGGATGGGCGTCGTAATCAGGATGACTGACACAATGTCCAGAAACATGCCGATCGCAACGAGAAACAGCATGCTGGCGCACAGAATGACCCAGCTGGGCTGCCGCAGTTCGGCCACCATGCCTACGACTTTCTGCGGGATCATCAAGCGCGTCATGATATATCCGAACAGCAGGGCTGAAGCCAGAATCAGCAGGATCATGCCGCTGGTGACAATGGTGGATCGCAGTATGTCGATGGCCAGCCTGATACGCATTTCCCCGCGTATCGTGGCAATGGCAAAGGCGGCGAATGCGCCGACGCCGGCGGCTTCGGTGGGGGTGGCAATGCCGAAGTAGATCGTGCCCAGCACGGCCAGTATCATCAGACAAGCCGGCCACACGTGCCGCAGCGCCGACCAGCGCTCGCGCGCCGATATTTTTTCCTGGCCTCCGGGAGCCATGTGGGGCCGCATCTTAACCAGTATGTACAGATAAAGCATCATCAGCCCGGTGAGCAGCAGGCCAGGCAGTATGGCGGCGGTAAAGAGTTTGCCTATGGATTGATCAGCCATTTCGCCGTACAGCACGAAACCGATGCTGGGTGGGATCAGCAACGCCAGGGAACCCGCTGCGGCTACAGATCCGCCCGCCAGGCCGGGGTCATACCCGCGTTTAAGCATTTCTGGGATGGCGAAGCGCCCTATGGTTGCGGCCCCGGCAACGCTCACGCCGCTCATGGCCCCGAAAACCGCGGAACTTCCCACGCTGGCAATGGACAGGCCGCCAGGCAGACGGTGCAGCCAGACGTAGAAGAGGTGGTAAAGCTTACCCCCTATGCTGGTTCGGGCCATGACTTCGCCCATCAGAATGAAAAGGGGAATGCAGATCAGAGTGTAGCTGGCCAGCCCGCGATGCAGGATGGAAGGAATCACATTGAGTGCGTTCATGCCACCTTGCAGAAACATGCCGACCAGGCTGGCAACCCCCAATGCTGCGAAGATCGGGGCGCCGACCGCCATGAGAAAGGCGAAGAGCAGCAGAATGAGCGTGAAGATCAGGGTGGCGTCCACTTATTCGTCCTCTTTTATGGTTTCTTTTGTTGTGGTGGAGCGAAATCGCGTCAGGGCGATCAGTGCGAGAACGGCGGCGCCTATGGGCAACAGGCTGTAGGGAATCCAAAGCGGGGCCCTGAGCAGTGATTGCGACTTGTAGCCCTTTTCCAATGCAGTCAGCACGATATTGCTGCCGGCCCACACCAGTACGATGGAAAAAAGCAGGACTGAAGCCTGGCTGATCCAGTAGGCGAGCCGCTTCCAGGTGCCCGTGAACTTGGCTTCGGCAAATTCGACGTTCACATGCCGCCTTTCATGGTGGACCCACCCGGCCGACAGCCAGGTAATGGCTACAAGCAGGTAGCTGCTGATCTCGACGACGTAGAGACTGGGTGCGTTGAACAGATATCGTGCAGCCACACCGTAGACAGTGATGGCAGTCAAGATAACCAGCAGGACTTCGGCAATAAATATTGCGATGCGTCCAAGAACCACGGGCAGTTGAAACAGTTTCATCCCGGACTCCAATGATCAGAAGCAGCGATGTCCGGCCGCCATGATGGGTTGCCGGATGTTGGTGTCAAATGTGGTTCAGCAGCTCGATGAGTTCGTTGGAACTGCACACCTGTGCGTACTTGGACTGCAGGTCGATAAGATTGCTGTCATGCTGCTCGCGGGAGCGGTCGCTGACGCAGTCGGATACGACGAAAGGCCTATAGCCGTTCTGCATGGCGTCCACAGCGCTGGCGCGTATACAGCCACTGGTGGTACAGCCAGTCACGATGACGGTATCGCAGCCATGTGCGGCCAGAAGGCTGTTCAGATGCGTATCATGAAAGGCTGACGCTTGTGTTTTCTTGATGACAAGATCTTCGCCTTTGACAAAGTCGATGCGCGGGTCGACTTCACAGGGTGGGGTACCATCGATAAGGGTTGCCAGAGAGCTGCATTTTGTCAGAAAGGGGCCGGCTTCCATCGTGGGGTTGCGGTAGGCAACCACGGTATGAAAGATGGGCCCTTTGCCGCGGTAGGCGGCAATCAGACGATTCAGCGCGGTGATGGCACTGCTGCAATCCGAAGCAAGAGGGGTGAGCCCGGCTTCGGTGAAGCCGCGCTGGAAATCAATGATGAGCAGGGCAGGGTGGGAGCCGAATTCCAGCGAACCGTAGAAGCCGCCCGCAGTGTTGGCACTGTCGATTTTCATGTTCGTCCTGTGTATGGAAGGGTCGGACGCGGCCGGCTGGCGGCCGCGTCATGAAAAAACGGTGACGTTACTGAGCGTTGTCGGCGACGATCTTCAGGTATTCTGCGCCGTTCGGAATCTGCGCAACCCATTCATCGATGGCCTTGGCGGTTTTCTTCTTCATGTCTTCACGATCTTCGGCGGAAACGCGATGGATCGTCATGCCCTTTTCCTCGAAGGTTTTAAGCGCGACCTTCACGTAGTCCTCGACCATGCGGAACTGCTCGGCATCACGTTCCTTTGCGCTTTCCATAAGGATGTCTTGAAGATCCTTGGGCAGCGAATCGAACTTTGCCTTGTTCATCGTAAGAATGGAAGTATCCACGGCCAGGTTGACCAGGGACAGGTGTTCCACAACCTCATACAGGGTGCGACCCATGCCGGTGATCAGCGGCCGGGGCGTGCCGTTGATGACGCCGCGATCAAAGGACAGATACAGTTCGGATGAGGACATGCCAGTGGGGGAACCGCCCAAAAGCTGTACGGCACGGGCGTCTGTGGCACTGGTGGTGGCCCAGATCATGCCTTTGAAGTCATCGGACTTGAGTACGGGCTTGTCGCGCGAATAGAGTTCGTAAGGATCAAAGGGCGCGACCCCAAGAATGACGGCATTGTGGTTTTCCGCCATTTGCTTGCGGATGCCAAGGTCAAGCAGGCCGTTGTCCATTGCGCGACGCAGATGCGGCATGTCGTTCAACAGGAAGGGCAGCGTAAAGATGTTCAGTTCGGGAATGCTGCCGCCCGCATACGAACCGGAAATGTTGGTAATGTCGATGTCGCCGCGACTGATGGCGGCGAGCTCTTCATAACCATCGAACAGCTGGCCGGAATGGAAGATGTTGATCTTAAGACGCCCTTCGCTTTTTTCCTCTGCGCGTTTTGCGAAGTTTTCAAGCGGCTTGTAAATGTATTCGTACGACGGTGGTAGGTAAGTGGAAATGGAAAGTTCGTATTTGGTCTGTGCAGATACTGAACCGGTGGCCATAAGCCCCAGGGTAACGGCGATACTGCCAAGCAGGCGCTTCATAGTGTTTCCCCCTTTTGATGTGGACCGAATGACAGGATTTATTTCTTGGAAGAATGGATGATGCCGATCCGCTTCCATTATCTTCAGAAGAATCTATTCAATCCAATACTTTAAACCTTACGATCTATTCTCTTTCGGAATTGATGTAATGTATGCAAGGGAAATCGATGCTTCCCTTAGTGGCGGTTTTGAAGGTCGAGTTGCTCTGACTGGAGCGAGCGAAGTTCGGGTACTACCGATGCTTGCAGCCGTCGGGTTGGAATGATTCAATCTTGAGGAATGCTGGCCGGGCTCACCTGGGTCCACGGGGCCAATCCCCCTTTGAAGCTTTTGCAATTCTCGGAGTGCGATATGACGGAAGTGAATAATAGGGCCCGGAACGATGGCCCACCCATGCAGCGCATTTCGCTGCGAACTGCAGAACTGGGGGAAGGTTTTACCGTTGGTCGGGCTCTGCCAACACGGGAGCGGCGCCTGGTAGGCGCGTGGTGCTTTCTGGATCATTTGGGGCCGGTCGATCTTGCCAGGAATGACGGTATGCGTGTCGAGGCGCATCCTCACACCTGCCTGCAGACTTTCACCTGGATGATAGAAGGTGAAATCCTCCATCGCGATAGCCTGGGTTCGGAACAGAGTGTCCGCCCTGGCCAAGTGAATCTGATGACGGCCGGGCATGGCATTGCGCACACTGAATATTCACGGGGCGGCGGCATACTCCACGCGACACAGCTCTGGATCGCCCTGCCGCCGGAACACGCCGATGTGCCCCCCGCCTTTGATCATTACCCCGAATTACCGCAGTGGTCGCGTGGCGGTGTGAACTTCACTCTGCTGGCGGGAAGCTTCGAAGGCAACCTGGCGCCCACCCGCTTGTATTCCCCGCTGGTCGGTCTTGACCTGCATGCGCCCGACGGGGGCACCGTGGAGCTGTCACTGCGTTTTGATTTTGAATATGGCATCTTGCCTGTACAATCTGCGATAAGTATCAATAATGTAGATACTTCTAAAGATACATTTGTCTACCTGGAACCGGGTGGGCAATCGTTGACGCTCTCTTTGCCCGCAGGCGGGCGCTGCGTGTTCATAGGCGGTGAACCCTTGGCCAGCAAGATCAGCATGTGGTGGAACTTCGTCTCCTCATCCCGGGAATACATCAATCAGGCTTACTTGGACTGGCAGCGAGGTTCCCCCCGTTTCCCGCCCGTCCCCGGCGCCACCCACCGCCTCCCCTCCCCCAAACCTGCTTGGATGAGCAAGGGCACAGAATAGTCCTGAGGACTATTCTGTGCCCTTGCGAATCGGAGCGGCCTGCAGGCTCCTTCACCTCCCGACAGGAACTGATTTTCATGACTTCCCCTTACCAGATCGTACAGCTCGCCTCACTTGGCCAGGCATTGGATGAAGAGCTCGCCCGGCGTTACTCTGTGCTGCCTCTCTGGCAGGAACGCGATTTTCTCCCTAGGTTTGCAGAGGCGCCCCAGTCTCAAATCTTGATCACTTCCGCGCTTTTAGGCCTGAAACGACCTTGGCTCGAAGCGCTGCCTGCCGTGAAGGCGGTATGCAGTTGGGGTGTGGGTTACGAGAATTTCGACATGCAGGCCGCAAGGGAACTAGGTGTTGTGGTCAGCAACACACCAGATGTTCTGGATAATTGTGTCGCCGATATGGCGTGGGCGCTGATGTTCGGCGTGGCCCGCCGCACCAGCCAAGGGGATCGCTTTGTGAAGACCGGCCAATGGACAGGGCCGGGCCGCTTCCCTATGGGTACGCGGGTGTCAGGCAAGAAGTTGGGCGTTGTCGGGCTGGGTCGTATCGGCTTGGCCATTGCCAAGCGAGGCGCCGGGTTCGATATGGAAGTTCGCTATCACAATCGGCGCGAGCGCCCGGAAGTGCCCTATGCCTACGAAGCTTCTCTTGTCGAACTGGCTCAGTGGGCGGATTTCCTGGTTCTGGCCTGTCCAGGTGGGCCCGAGACCCGGCATATTGCGAACCGTGAGGTACTGCGCGCGCTTGGCCCCCAGGGGATACTGGTGAATATTGCCAGGGGATCCGTAGTGGACGATGAAGCGCTGATAACAGCCTTGCGTAACGGGGAACTAGGCGGGGCAGGGCTGGATGTCTTTACGGACGAACCCCGGGTGCCTGCAGCGCTGCTGGATATGGACAACGTCAGCCTTATGCCTCACGTCAGCA
>JBAYOJ010000021.1:0-16992 GCA_041678385.1 Burkholderiaceae bacterium
CATGTCGTCCTTGAACTTGGGCAGCTGGCCCGTGCCCAGTAACGTGGACGCATTGGCAATATAGGGGGTGTAGCATTCCTGGTAGCCGTGCTTGCTGGTATGCAGATCAAGCATGAACTGCGCCAGCGCACGGTGCAGGCGAGCCAGCTGCCCGCGCAGCATCATGAAACGTGACCCTGAAAGCTTGCGGGCGGTTTCAAAGTCCAGCCCCAGCGGCTCGCCGACCGCCACGTGGTCGCGGGTTTCAAAATCAAATGGCGGTGGGTTGCCCTGGGCATCGGCCAGCATGTCAGCAGGCAGCCATCGGCGCACCTCGACGTTGTCGTCGCTGGAATCGCCCGCCGGCACGCTTTCGTGCGGCAGGTTGGGCACAGTCAGCAACCAGTCGGAAAGCTCGCCCTGCACCGCATTCAGGCGGCTTTCAAGCTGCTTGAGCTGTTCGGGTATGGCTTGGGATTCGGCCATGACTGCCGAGGCGTCTTCGCCACGCGACTTCAGCTGGCCGATCTGTTTGGCCAGGGCATTGCGACGCGCCTGAAGGGCTTCGGTTTCCACCTGCACGGCCTTGCGTTCGGCTTCGAGGCGGTTGAAGCGTTCCGTATCAAAGGAAAGCCCACGCAGGGAAAGGGCTTTCAGGACAGTTGGCAGGTCTTTGCGAAGCAGATTGGGGTCTAGCATGGATCAGTCAGGAAAATTCGGTTGGGCCGAAATAGGTGAAAGGGAGCTGCACGCCCACTGAACACAAACAAGGCGGTTGCCGGTTTAACGGCGCTTGTCTTGTTCGTCGAGTTGGCGGAGAAAAGCCAGCTTTTGCTGGATTTTACCTTCCAGACCACGATCTGTCGGTGAATAGAAGGTGGCATCCAGCCCGTCAGGGAGATATTGCTCGCCAGCAGCATAGCCATGAGGCTCGTCATGCGCATATCGGTAATGGCGGCCATGCCCCATGTCCTTCATCAGCTTGGTCGGTGCATTGCGCAAATGCAGGGGCACGGGCGCGCTGCCGTGTTGCTCGGCATAACGGCGCGCCGCTTTGTACGCGGAATAAAGGGCATTGGATTTGGCTGCGCAGGCCAGATAGACAACCGCCTGTGCCAGGGCGAGCTCCCCTTCCGGGGACCCCAGGCGCTCGTATATGTCGGCGGCGTTCAAGGTCAGCTGAGTGGCGCGTGGGTCGGCCAAGCCGATATCTTCAACCGCCATCCGTACCAGGCGACGTGAAAGGTAGCGTGGGTCGACACCGCCGTCGAGCATGCGGCAGAACCAGTACAGCGCAGCGTCAGGGTCGGAGCCGCGCACCGATTTATGCAGCGCACTGATTTGATCGTAAAAGGCATCGCCGCCTTTGTCGAAACGGCGCAGGCTTTGTGACAGGGACGTTTCCAACCAGGCAGGGTCGACAATCTGGCGATCGGCGTTACGGGCGGATTCCGCCACGATTTCCATGGCATTGATCAGCCGCCGTGCATCGCCATCGGCCCAGCCTGCCAGCTGTTCACGCGCTTCGGCTTCAAAGGACAGCGGCGTCTGCCCTGGCTCGGCATTGAGCACTTCAAGCGCCCGATCGACGAGTTCGCCCAGCTCTTCCAGGCTCAGAGCCTGCAGGACATACACACGGGCCCGCGACAGCAAGGCCGAATTCACCTCGAAAGATGGGTTTTCGGTGGTGGCACCTATGAAGGTGAACAACCCGCTTTCCACATAAGGCAGAAAGGCGTCCTGCTGGGCCTTGTTGAAACGATGAACTTCATCGACGAACAAGATGGTGCGGCGGCCACGGGTCTGCGCAGCCTGGGCGGCCACAACGGCTTCACGGATATCCTTGACCCCACCCAGTACAGCCGAAATGGCGATGAACTGGGCGTCGAACCCCTCAACCATCAGACGCGCCAGGGTGGTTTTCCCGACCCCGGGCGGCCCCCAGAAGATCATGGAATGCGGCCGCCCGGATTCAAAAGCAACCCGCAGCGGCTTGCCAGGGCTCAGGAGATGGCCCTGGCCCACGACCTCGGCCAGGGTAGCCGGGCGCATGCGCTCCGCCAGGGGCGCGTGCGCAGCACCATCGCCCATGGTATGGAAAAGGTCTTTACTGTCAGTCATCGCCACGCCGACTATTGCATCCGCACGACATCCACATCCGCCGGGATCTCGAAGGCAAAGGCATCGGACGGCAGCACCGCATTCGGCACAATATCGCTCAGTTCAATGCGGGTAGTCTGGCCAAAGGCGTCGAGCAAATCCAGCCTGGCAGGCATGCCCTGGGAAAAACCGATGTCCACATGAGCAAAGCCGGCATCGGCGCCACGAGGAATAGCTCTTAGCCACAACAAACCATCGCGGGCGTCGAGGTTGGATAGTTCGAAAGATTCTTCAAGACTGCCGGAACCAAAAAGTATGGCCGCCGGTGACGCGCCTATGGACTGATCAACCGGCCTTTCAGTGACCTGGGCGAGATCGGGGTCGTATTGGCGCAAGACCTTGCCGTCGGAAATGACGAGTTGTTCGTAAGGCGTCAAGGTGTGCCAGCGGAACCGCCCCGGCCGCTGGAAAGAGAATTCCCCTGATTGCGCCTGCCTGGCGTTACCGCCCTGCTGCGTGAAGGAACCGGTGGCTGAGTCGACCTCGGCCACAAAACGCTGCAGGTGGGAGCGCGCATCGTCGGCGACTGCCGGCACGCAGGCGAGTGCCAGTGCGGCGACAGCCAGCCATGAGCTGCTCTTCCCGACCCAGGATGCGAAATTCGACTTGATCAGAGGGCCCTTAGTCATCATCATTCCCTGCCTTGTTCGCCGGTACCAGAATTTCGCGATTGCCATTGGCCTGCATGGGCGATACCAGACCTGACTGTTCCATTTGTTCGAGCAGACGAGCGGCACGGTTGTAGCCGATGCGCAGGTAGCGCTGCACCGACGAGATGGATGCCCTGCGGTTCTTCAGCACCAGCTCGACTGCCTGATCGTACAGCGGGTCAGACTCAGTGTCTGTAAATCCTGTAACCGAACCCACGCCGTCGCCCGTTTCCCCTTCGCTGACGCCTTCCAGCAAGCCATCGACATAATTGGGTTCGCCCTGTTCCTTCAGCGCGTCGACCACACGGTGCACTTCATCATCGTGCACAAAAGCGCCATGCACACGAACAGGCAGGCCCGTGCCGGGTGGCATATACAGCATGTCACCCAGGCCCAGCAGGGTTTCGGCCCCCATCTGATCAAGAATCGTGCGGGAATCGACCCTTGAAGACACTTGAAAGGCAATGCGGGTCGGGATGTTGGCTTTGATAAGCCCGGTAATGACGTCCACACTGGGGCGCTGCGTGGCCAGCACCAGATGGATGCCCGCGGCACGCGCCTTCTGTGCCAGCCGGGCAATCAGTTCTTCGATCTTCTTGCCGACCACCATCATCAGATCGGCCAATTCGTCGATGACGACCACGATGAAAGGCAAGGAGGTG
Organism: Burkholderiaceae bacterium; assembly: GCA_041678385.1. Taxonomy (GTDB): domain Bacteria; phylum Pseudomonadota; class Gammaproteobacteria; order Burkholderiales; family Burkholderiaceae_B; genus Yanghanlia. Next base: position 3,452 of record JBAYOJ010000021.1, read on the forward strand.
AGCGGTTCCGGTGCATCCGGGGTGAGCGAGAACGGATTGGGGATGGGTTCGTCGCGTTTTTGAGCTTCGCGGATCTTGGCGTTGTAGCCGGCAAGGTTGCGCACCCCGAGCTTGCTCATCAGGCGATAGCGCTTTTCCATTTCGGCGACGCACCAGTTCAGGGCGTTGGCCGCCTGCCGCATGTCGGTCACCACGGGCGACAGCAGATGCGGAATGCCCTCGTAGACGCTCATTTCCAGCATCTTGGGGTCGATCAGGATCATACGTACCTGGGACGGGTCGGCCTTGTAGAGCAGCGACAGGATCATGGCGTTGATACCCACCGATTTCCCGGAACCGGTGGTGCCTGCCACCAGCAAGTGCGGCATCTTGGCCAGGTCGGCAACCATCGGGTTGCCAGCAATGTCTTTGCCCAGCGCCAGCGTAAGCAGCGAGGGATTGGCGTGGTAGACCTGCGAACCGACGATTTCGGAAAGGCGTACGACCTGCCGCTTGGGGTTGGGCAATTCCAGCCCCATGAGATTCTTGCCTGGAATGGTCTCGACCACACGAATGCTTACCAGGCTGAGGGCGCGGGCAAGATCTTTGGCCAGGTTGACAATCTGGCTGCCCTTGACGCCTGTTGCGGGCTCGATTTCGTAGCGGGTGATCACCGGGCCCGCCTGCGCAGCAACCACGGTCACCCGCACCCCGAAGTCTGACAGTTTCTTTTCGATCAACCGGGACGTGTATTCGATGGTGTCGGCGCTGACGGTTTCCTGCGATTCGGAAGGCGCATCAAGCAGACCAATGGCGGGAAGGTCGCCGCCTGAAGGGTCCGGCGGCATGGCAAAAAGCGTGCTTTGTTTTTCTTTTTCAGCGCGCACTGACTTGGGCACGGTAGTGACTGCCGGCTCGATGCGCACGGGCTGTTCATGCACCAGCTCTTCCTGCTTGGCGACAACGGTTTCTTCCCGCTTCGCCTTGCTGACCTGCCCCACACGGCGATCGTCACGCGCTGTTTTCAGCTCGACCAAACGCTGGAATGCACGTTCGACAAACAGCCCCACCCGCTCGGCCACGTGCAGCCACGAAAAACCGAAGAAAAGACTGGCACCCACGGCTATCAGTACCAGCAACCCCAGCGTGCAGCCCGCCAGGCCGAATGTAGATGCCAATAGATCGGCCAACAACCGCCCCAGCTGCCCGCCCGACCCGGCTGGCAGGTCGGCGCCAAGCTGGCGCAGATGCAACGCTTCGATGCCCATGCAGCCGACAAACAATAGAAAGAAGCCTATGCCGGTTTCCCAGCGGACTCGCGGAAGCACATCGGCCGGCGGGGATTGTTGCAAGGACCCTGTCAGCCGTAGAAACCCCATGAACACCCGTTGGGATAGCAGCACGACCCACAACCAGGTGGAATAACCAAAAAGAAATAGCAGCAGGTCGGCCACGTAGGCGCCCAGAATACCGCCCCGGTTCTGTGTGACTGCGGAATGTGCAGAATGGGACCAGGCCGGGTCGGCAGGGTCCCATGTCCCAAGGACCAGCGCCAGCCATGCAGCGAGGGCGGCGAACACGATCCAGCGAGCCTCTCGGGCCAGACCCGAGAGCCGGGTCTGGAGCGGCGAAGGGCCGTTACGGACGTTGCGGGAAGAGCGGGAAGGAGTTGCGGGTAGCCTGGCCATGGTCGCCATTATAATTGGCTGTCCCTCAATTAAGGATGTACTGCAATGACCACCCCTCGCCACGCCAGAGTGCTCATCCTCGGTTCCGGCCCTGCCGGCTACAGCGCCGCCATCTATGCGGCCCGCGCCAACCTGCAGCCCATGCTGATTACCGGGCTGGAACAAGGCGGGCAACTCATGACGACTACCGACGTGGACAACTGGCCGGCCGACGCCATGGGCGTGCAAGGGCCCGAGCTTATGCAACGCTTTCAGGCACATGCAGAACGCTTCAATACCGAAATGGTGTTCGACCACGTCACCGAGGTCGATCTGTCCCAGCGCCCATTCAAGCTGAAAGGCGACAGCGGCGCCGAATACACCAGCGATTCCCTTATCATCTCCACGGGCGCTGCGGCCCAATACCTGGGCCTGCCGTCCGAACAGGCGTTCATGGGCCGTGGTGTCTCTGGCTGCGCCACCTGCGACGGTTTCTTCTACAAAAATCAGGATGTCATCGTGGTCGGCGGCGGCAATACCGCTGTCGAAGAAGCCCTTTACCTGTCAGGCATCTGCCGCAAAGTCACCTTGGTACACCGTCGCGACAAATTCCGCGCAGAGCCCATTCTGGTCGACCGTCTCATGGAAAAGGTCGAAAGCGGCAACATCGAACTGGCGCTGTTTCAGGAACTCGAAGAAGTGCTCGGCGACGACTCCGGCGTCACGGGCGTACGTCTGCGCAACAATCAGTCCGGCGACACACGGGAACTCGCCGTCATGGGCGCCTTCATTGCCATTGGCCACAAGCCCAACACCGGCCTGTTCGAAGGCCAGCTCGACATGGAAGACGGCTACATCATCACACGCGGCGGCCGCGAAGCCCTGGCCACCATGACATCCGTACCCGGCGTCTTTGCCGCCGGCGATGTACAGGATCACGTCTATCGCCAGGCCATTACCAGTGCCGGCACCGGTTGCATGGCAGCCCTTGACGCACAACGGTGGCTGGAGAATGCGGCGGAATAAACCCGGCCTGGCCGATCTCAAGAAACTGCGACAACAGACCCAGGCACCAGCACCCCCAGAACCAGCTCGCAATCGGAATCGGGCGCGCAAGCGCGCGCCCTTCCTGCCGCCGTCGCCGTCACGCTCTGAATCTGCTCCCCAGCATACTGAGCAAAAAAGCTCCGCATCTGCCGCCCAGGTTTCGAAATCCGGGGCGGCCTCTTCCCGTCAACGCACTTCAACAGACCCTGTCGACCCTGCCACGATACTGAGCGATACCGACCGCCGTCTGTTTCGCAGCGCGGTTCGCCTTGTCGAACGTATCAAGGACCCTGGGCGTGTATTGCTGCCGCCGGTTGCAGTAAGCGCGCCTTCCATCCTGCAAGAGCGGCGTATGCGGGCTGCCGGTCTGGAAAGCCCCAAGCAGAAAGCACTGAAATCATCATCACCACCGCGCGAACGCAAGCAACGGGCCTTGTCTGACGATTATGCCCCCGCTACCGGCGACGACAGCCGCTACCTGAAGGCCGGCCATGGCACGGATGTGCTCAAGCATTTGCAGCGCGGCAAATGGCCCGTAGGGGCCAGCCTGGATTTGCACGGCAGCACACTTGAAGACGCCCGCGAACGCTTTGAACGCTTTCTGGCATCTTGCCTGGATCATGACATCAAGTGCGTGCGCATCGTACATGGCAAAGGCCATGGCTCACCCGAGGGCGATGCTGTTCTCAAGACGACGGTGCGGCGATGGCTCACCCAGCTGGACGAAGTACTGGCCTATATAGAATGTGCAGAAGCAGATGGCGGTGCGGGTGCGGTGCAGGTGCTGTTGAAGTTGGGCCGCGCAGAGCCAGCCGGCTGAGCCGCAAACGACAAACACATGGGCCAGATTGACTAAAGGCCGGCACACCGTGCCGGCCTTTTCGTTCTTTATATTTTTTATCAGTACCGCTTTATTATGGTTTTTTCAGCCCGATAAGATCGGTTTGCTCATGCAGAGCCTGTCTCCTCACCTGCATGACAAGCATTGTGCATGAAACCGTATGAATGCACACCTAGGGAATGCACTAAGCCAGTGCCCAGACAGCCAAATGGGATGCACCCGCCCGGTAATCGACTATACGTCAGACTTTGACGCACGGCAGTCAGCCGTATACTGCCCTTTAGCCATACCCATAACGACAAAGGAAGACATTCATGGATCTTGAACTGGAAGGCAAGGTTGTGCTGGTCACAGGAGGCAGCAAAGGTATAGGCCTGGCCTGCGCCCTGGCGTTCGCCAACGAAGGGGCCAGGGTAGCGATCATATCGCGTGATTCCGCCAATCTGGCGTCTGCCCGCCAGGCTCTGCAAGACGTGGGGCGCAGTGCTCATGCTGTTGCTGCTGATCTCCGAGACCCCGACGCTGCAGCCGCTGCCGTCCGCGACATTGAAGCCGCACTTGGTCCGATAGACATTCTCGTCAATTCTGCAGGGGCTGCCAAGCGCCATCCGCCTGCCGAACTCACCGCTCAGGCCTGGCGCGATGCCATGGATGCCAAATTCTTCACTTATATTCACGCCATAGACGTCGTGCTTCCTGGCATGGTCGCTCGAGAAAGCGGGGTCATCGTCAATATCATCGGTATTGGTGGCCGGGTCGCCAGCCCCGTGCACTTGCCGGGCGGCTCCGCCAATGCAGCACTGATGCTGGCTTCTGCGGGGCTCGCCAATGCCTGGGGCCACAAAGGGATACGGGTCAACGCCATCAACCCCGGCGCCACACTCACCGAGCGTATGCAGGGCCGCCTGGACGCAGAATCCGCAACAACCGGAAAAAGCATTGAAGAGCTGCGGCACAATGCAGAAAACGCCATTCCTTTAGGCCGAATGGCGAAACCTGAAGAGATCGCGGATGCTGCCCTCTTTCTTGCTTCAGCCCGGGCCAGTTACGTAACGGGCGCCCTGCTTGCCATGGATGGCGGCCTGAATCCGCTTTCTTGATGGGGCGTAGATACAGCATATATATGAATATTTGATCAAGGCTTCCAGGCCAGTACGAGTACCCCGCCGGCCACCATGGCAATGCCCAACCATTCCCGTGGGGCGGGTCGTTCGCCCAGAAAGGCGAAGGCAAATACGGCAACGAGTACCAGGCTGAACTTGTCGACTGGCGCCACTTTGGAAGCATCGCCCGCCTGCAGCGCCCTGAAGTAGCAGACCCAGGAAGCGCCGGTCGCCAAGCCGGAAAGCCCTAGAAAGACCCAGGTTTTAAGAGGCAGGGTAAACGGATTCGACCATTTACCCATACCCCAAACAAAGGCGCCCAGGATCACCAGGATGATCACCGTACGAATCAGCGTGGCCAGGTCGGAATCGACCCCCTGCACGCCTATTTTGGCGAAGATGGCCGTCAAAGCCGCGAAAACGGCCGACAGCATTGCCCAGTAAAACCATCCGCCTGCAGCCACCATGCTGACTCCCCATGCAATGAGGGGCCATTCTACTTCGGCTTCAGCCTTCTTGCCCCGCCTGGCTGCTGGCGCGGGTGGCGTGGAACATGGACAGATAGCGGTCCCGTGAGCGAAGCAAATGTGTAGGCACAAGATCGATCAGTTTTTGCCGGTCGCCCTTCTCCAGCGCCAGCAGAATCTCGTGATGTTCGCTTCGGGAGCGCTGTTGCTGCTCGGGCGCCGATAAGGCTCCAAAGCGGATGGCATGGGTGCGCCGGGCGTATTCCTGTATGGCCTGGGCCAGCAGATGATTGCCGCACAGCCCATACAAGGTTTCATGGAAGGCCTGATTACTGCGGAAGATAGCGCGGGGCTCATTCCTGGAAACTGCCAGATCATGCCCTTGCTGGATGCGACGCAAATTCTCAAGATCGGCGGCGTCCAAAGGCAGCGGCATACGGCGCATGGCCTCGCACTCGAGCACTACCCGCAACTCGTACAGTTCGTTGAGTTCCTGCTGGCCAAACGCCCGCACCATGGCGCCGACGTTACGGCGACGCTCGACCAGGCCCATCTGTTCCAGTTTGGCCAGTGCGTCCCGCACTACGTGACGCTTGACGGTGAAACGGGCCATCAACTCGTCTTCCACCAACCGCTCACGAGGATGCAGCCGACCGAGAACAATATCCTCTTCGAGGGCTGCAACCAACTGCCCGGCACGCAACGGCGTCGGGGGAATAAGGGTGGGGTTCTGGCGACTGGCCATAGAGGGCTAACTTCTCGGGATACTGCCTTTCGACTCGGTCGCCATCAGGAAATCAAAGTCGACGCCACGATCTGCCTGCGTGACGGTAGTCAGAAACAGACGCTGATAACCGCGCGACGCCTGTGGCTCTTCCACCGGGCTGGCCGCTTGACGCTTGCGCAGCTCATCCTCAGACACCAGCCACTCAAGGCGCCGACCTGATACGGAGAGACGAATCCGGTCGCCAGTCTGGACCCAGGCCAGCGGGCCGCCCACCGCCGCTTCGGGCGTGACATGCAACACGATGGTGCCGAAAGCGGTGCCACTCATGCGCCCATCGGAAATCCGCAGCATGTCCTTGACACCGGCAGCCGCCAGTTTGCGGGGTATGGGCAGATAACCGGCTTCCGGCATGGCCGCCGCCTTGGGCCCGATATTCTTCAGCACCAGAACGTCGTCGGCTTCCACATCCAGATCAGGGTCGTCGATGCGGTCGGCGAGATCCTGCAGGTTTTCAAACACCACTGCCCGCCCTTCATGCTCCATCAACCGGGCATCGGCAGCAGACTGCTTGATGATGGCCCCGCCTGGCGCCAGATTGCCCTGCAAGACCGCAATGCCGCCTTGCGGGTAGATAGGCCGCTCCAGCGGCCGCACGACATCCTGGCTGAAGCGGGGCCCGGCGGCGTCCAGCTCTTCACCCAGCGTACGTCCGGTGACGGTCAGGGCATCCAGATGCAGCAAAGGCCGCAGTTCGTGCAGAAGACTGGCCATGCCGCCTGCCGCATGGAAGTCTTCCATGTAGTGATCGCCCGAAGGCTTGAGATCGAGCAGCACGGGAGTGTCGCGACTCATGGCATCCAAGGCCTGCAGGTCAAGGGTATAGCCCATGCGCCCGGCAACGGCCGCAAGGTGAACGATGCCATTGGTGGAGCCCCCCATTGCCAGCAGTACCCGCATGGCATTCTCGAAATTCTTTGCCGTCAACACCTTATCGACCGTCAACCCCGAGCGCGCCATTTCCACGGCGACCTGCCCTGAACGCTCTGCCACTCTGACCCTATCGGCAGTGACAGCGGGCGGTGTGGCGCAGCCAGGTACCGTCATGCCCAAGGCTTCTGCAATGCACGCCATGGTACTGGCCGTGCCGGCCACTGAACAGGTACCCACGCTGGCCACCAATTGGTCGTTGACGTCCGCCACTTCGGCTTCATCGATTTCGCCCGCCCGGAACCGCCCCCAATAACGTCGGCAATCCGTACAGGCGCCGACCCGAGCACCGCGATGCGAGCCCGTCAACATGGAGCCCGTCACCAGCTGAACCGCCGGCAGCCCGGCCGAGGCCGCCCCCATCAGCTGCGCCGGAACCGTCTTGTCGCACCCACCGATAAGCACCACTGCATCCATAGGCTGGGCGCGCAACATTTCCTCAGTGTCCATGGACATGAGGTTGCGCAAATACATGCTTGTCGGTTGGGAAAAGGTCTCATGCACCGAAATGGTGGGGAAACTCATGGGCAAACCGCCCGCCATGAGAATGCCGCGCTTCACCGCTTCGATGAGTTGGGGCATATTGCCATGGCAGGGGTTGTAGGCGCTGCCGGTGTCGGTGATGCCAATGACCGGGCGGTCAAGCGCCCGGTCGGTGTAGCCCGCGCCTTTAATGAAGGCCTTGCGCAGGAATAGCGAGAACCCGCGATCACCGTAGTTGGTCAAACCCTTGGAAATGCCGTCACGGCGTTCGTCGGGGTGTACGTCGTGGGCAGCCTTGGGGGTGTTGCCGGAATGTTCCATGTCAGTGTCCTCATATTATTAATAATATTATTGACATGGAGACACCCGTTTGGCAAGGAAGTTAACGAATCAAACCAGATGTTCACCCTTGCGTTTCGCTTTACGCAGATCCCTCCATACCCCGCGGCTGAGGGCGGCCAGTACGGCGGCGGCCATGACCGGCCAGATGAGTACATAAATTGTCAGGATGTATGTTTTCATACAACGCTCCTTAAATGGCGGCTTCGCCAGCCCTTGCGCCGACGGATGAAGGTTGGGCCCTACCCTTGGACGTGGCCGGCGCGGTGCGCTCGGGTGTCTGGAAATCGGTCACACGTTCGCCAATCAGATCAAAATCAAACTTCATGCTGCTGCGCAGGCTCACAGCCGTACACACAATGGCACTCACCCCGTAGGCCAGCAAGGAACTGAGCAACACCGGGTAATCGCGCAGGGCACCCAACGCCATAGGCATGGTCACGACTGCCGCGATCAGCCCCAGCAACAGACCGGCACGCTTGCCCAGCAGGCCGAAAGCCATCAGACCAATCACGATTCCCGCGCCAATACATGCCACAAATTCCGCGCTCAATCCGAGCAGGCCGTTCAGCGGCACGAAGTCGAAACGCGTCAACAGGAAGGCACCGAAGGCTGCCAGCACTGCGCTCGTGAAAGCGAGGTTGGTGACACGATCCCAATAAAGGCTGACGATCACCGGGAACACAATCGCACCCCACAGCGCACCCACAAACACCAGCATGGAAAGAATATCCAGGCGCAGATAAGCAAAACAGACACCCAGTGCTGTTGCAACTATCATGGTCATACGCCCCACCCAGACCATCACCTTGGGGTTGGGCCGGCCACGCGCCAGGTTCTTGCCATACACGTCGGCCATGACGATGCTGGACAAGGCAGACAGGTCCGAGTCAGCGGTCGAAGACAATGAACCGATAATCAAAATGAAGAACAAGCAAATCAGCACGGGCGGCAGAAAAGTGGCCGCCATACCCGGCACCAGGTTGTTGAGATCACCGCCTGACGGGGCGATACCTGCCAACAGCGCAAGAAAGCCCAGCATGCCCATCCCGATCACGATCGCACCGTAGCCGATGGTGGCAGTAATGAAGGTCGGCTTGATCAGATCTTCGCGCACAGCAAACAGCCGCTGTGCAATCGTCTGATTACCAATCGCATATGCCAAAACCGCCACAAAATAAGGCGCGCCCTGCTCCAGTAAAGCCTTCTTGGAGAAGAAATCGGCCTGTTCCACATCCAGCCTGTGCCATCCCTCTACAAAAAGATCGGGCCCGCCCAGAGTGAAGAACAAGAAGGGAATGATGATAACCACCGCCAGAATCATGGCCACCAACTGCGCAAAATCAGTCAGCACCGACGCCCTGAAGCCCGACCACAGCGTATAGGAAAGAACCCCGAAGGCAATGATCAGCACACCTTGCATGAAGCTCAAAGGCGACAGCATGGACACCAGCGCACCTGCTGCCGTGAAGTTCACCATCAAGCTGATCACGCTCCCCAGCACGTTCGACACGGCAAGAATCATCTGGCTGCAGGTGCCATGGCGCGCGTGCATGATTTCCGCCAGGGTATGGGCCTTGGGTGCCACTTCCCGGAACCGGCGGCCAAAGGGGTAGATGAACAGAATCATCAAAGCGCCCCAGAAACCGTAATGAATCGCACCCGACAAGCCATACTTGTAGCCCGAGCTTGCGGCGGCATAAATCGAAGCCGCCCACACCCACGTCGCCGTCATGCTCGCCGCCGACATCCCGAATCCTATCGCTCCGTTTGAAGTCATGTAGCCGTCGGCATTTTCTTCTTTCTTGCCTATTCGCAAGGTCATGAGAAACGAAAATCCGTAGAAGCAAAGAAGCAGCAGAAGAACCGTGGTCAGGGATAGCTGGTGCATGTAGTCTCCAATCAAACCTCCGTTGCGGCGTAAGCACACGTACCGCGCAAAGTACGGGCGCAAGCCGAGGGCAGGCCTCGACAGACGTGCCGAGGCATCGCTCTTTTCCGTGCTGGTCACAGAGCAACGAAAGCGAAACTTGAATAACGTCCGGGTTGGAGGTGTAGCCTGCAACACGACGGCCACCAGGGCCGGGGACGAGGGACGTCACGCCTGAGCGTGACTAGGAGCCTATCGGGCTTGGAAGTCGCCGGCTGCAAATCGACCGCAGCGGCCCATTTTTCACCGTCTTTTGACCCAATAGCTCGGCTATTGGGCTGCAAATCCGGCAAAAACTGTTCTCGCTGGGACCGATTTTCGCTTTCGGCGCTCCAAGCCCGACAGGCTCCTAGAGCGACGAACGGCTTTGTTCTTCGTTTTGCGCGCGGTGGTGAAACCACCTGGGCATACTGCAGCGGGTGCAGCCTGACTTGCGCTGGGAAACGGCGCCCATCGCTCTGAAGCCAATAATGTTAGCAGTGAAACGATATCAAGGTCAACTATTCATGCAGAAACGTTATATATGAACGTATTTACAATGAAGAGCAAACTCATGTGCGGGCCGGTCCCTTCACATACCCAAGGGATCGACTACTGAAGCAATTCAGCAACCATCTTCAACACGGCCGGCGGGTCTTCCCGCTGCGGCATATGCCCCACCCCGGATAGAATTTCAATCCGCACAGGGCCGCCGCCATGCTGAGCAATCAGTTCGGCGTGGCGGGTGGAACCATATTCATCATTTTCACCGTGGATGGCGAGTATCGGGCAGCGCACACGCGATAGAACGTCCACCAGGGACCAGTCCTCAAAGTCAGGATGCAGCCAGCTCTCTGTCCAGGCATCCAGGACCCAGCGGGCTTTTTCACCGTGATATTTGGCAAGCCGCTGAATCTGTTCCGGGGCGCGGAAGTAATCGCGGGCTGCACGTACGCCATCCAAAGTTTGTTTTTCCAAGAAAGTCTGTGCCGACAAGGTCACCAGCGCCTCGCAGCGGTCGGGCATCTCGGCGGCACAATGGATGGCCATCCCGCCCCCCACGCTATGCCCAAACACCACAAAACCATCCACACCTAGCTGCTCGCAAACGAGTGGAAGAATCTCGCGCGCTTCGTCGGCTATGAAACCCAGCGCAGGCAAGCCATCGCGCGCATCGGAGCGCCCAAAACCCAGTCGATCGTACGCAATGACTTCACGACCCGTTGCCTGGGAAAGCGCCCCGGGCAGATCGCGCCAAAGCTCCACGCAACCCAGCGAATCATGCAAAAGTACGATGGGATTGGCTTCTGGCCTGGACTCTGCCAAGGCCCAGCGACGGGTGAAAATGCGCCCTTGCGAGTGTTGCACCCATTGGTCGCAGCAAGTGATTGGCTCGATTGAATTCGTCATCTGGTGGAATATACCAAGGAGCCGCTCGGGACTGGGGAGCTTACGACGCGATCAACCAAGCTGGACCTACAAGCATGACCCCAAATATGGCCCCATTACCGGAGAAATCACCCATGCACCGGGCGGGCCACCAACTGCACGCCCAGCGCCCCGCAGACACGCGCAATGGTATCGAACCGGGGCTGAGCGCTGGGCCGTAATGCTTTGTACAAAGCCTCGCGTGTCAACCCGCTAGCACGGGCGACCTCGGTCATTCCGCGAGCACGAGCGATGACGCCCAAGGCATGTGCAAGCTCAGCCGGGTCGTTCTCTTCCAGAACGAGGGTCAAGTAGTTGGCAACATCTTCGTCTGTTTGCAAATGCTCTGCCAAATCGAAGTCTGGCAGATCGGAAATTTTCGTGGTCTTGGTCATGATCTCAATCCTCTAGCGTTTTTGCCAACGCAATCGCTCGCTGAATATCAGCACTTTGCGTGGATTTGTCGCCACCGCCCAGCATGATAATGAGTATTTCACCACGCTGGACGTAGTACATGCGCCAGCCCGGGCCAAAGTGCTCACGCATCTCACTGACCCCTTCACCGACTGGCTCGACATCACCCAAAATGCCACGCTGCGCTTTATCTAGGCGTTTACCCAGCCGAATGCGGGTCATGCCATCTTTCAGGCTGCTCAGCCAGACTTCAAAAGCAGGCATTTGCTTGATTATGTGCATGAGTCAAGTGTAATCGTTCGTTTACAGCAGATCAAGATACCTTGTCCAAAACGGGACCCAGTCTGCACCACTGACATTCCTTCACCGCACAACCGTCTGAGTCCGCCACGCTGGATCCACTAGGTCAAAAAAGCCCCACTTCCCGAAGAAAGTGAGGCCTGGTAATGCATGCCCCGCTGCGCGCAGCAGGGGCAAAGCACCGATTACATGTTTTCGATCATCACCTGACCGAAGCCCGAGCAGGACACTTGCGTAGCGCCTTCCATCAGGCGAGCGAAGTCGTAAGTGACCTTCTTCGACAGGATGGATTTTTCCATGCTGGAAATGATGAGGTCGGCCGCTTCTGTCCAGCCCATGTGACGCAGCATCATTTCAGCCGACAGGATCTCGGAACCGGGGTTCACGTAGTCTTTGCCTGCATACTTGGGAGCCGTGCCGTGGGTGGCTTCGAACATGGCGACGGAGTCGGACAAGTTGGCACCGGGGGCGATGCCGATACCGCCAACCTGTGCTGCCAGCGCGTCGGAAACGTAGTCGCCGTTCAGGTTCAGTGTGGCGATGACGTCGTATTCGGCCGGGCGCAGCAGGATTTGCTGCAGGAAAGCGTCGGCGATGGAATCCTTGACGATGATTTCGCGACCCGTCTTGGGGTTCTTGAACTTGCACCATGGGCCACCATCGATGGGCTGCGCGCCGAACTCTTCCTGAGCCAGTTCGTAACCCCAGTCGCGGAAGCCGCCTTCCGTGAACTTCATGATGTTGCCCTTGTGCACCAGCGTGACGGAGGAACGATCATTGTCGATGGCGTACTGAATGGCCTTGCGCACCAGGCGCTTGGTACCTTCGGCGGAAACGGGCTTCACACCGATACCGGATGTTTCGGGGAAACGGATCTTGCTGACGCCCAGTTCCTTCTGCAGGAAGTCAATGAGCTTGCGCGCATTGGGGCTGCCCGATTCGAACTCGATACCGGCGTAGATGTCTTCCGAGTTTTCGCGGAAGATCACCATATTGGTTTTTTCCGGCTCACGTACAGGCGAAGGCACACCCTTGAAGTACTGGATGGGGCGCAGGCAGACGTACAGATCCAGCTGCTGGCGCAGGGCCACGTTCAGCGAACGGATGCCGCCGCCAACAGGCGTGGTGAGCGGGCCCTTGATGGACACGACGTAATCACGGACGACTTCGAGGGTTTCGTCGGGCAGCCATACATCGGGCCCGTAGATCTTGGTGGATTTTTCACCGGCATAGACTTCCATCCAGTGGATCTTGCGCTTGCCGCCATAAGCCTTGGCGACAGCGGCGTCCACCACCTTGAGCATGACCGGTGTGATGTCAGCACCCGTACCATCACCCTCGATGTAGGGAATGATGGGTTCGTCGGGCACATTGATCGAGAAATCGGCATTTACCGTAATCTTCTGGCCCCCTTCGGGAACCTTGATATGCTGATAGGACATGAATGCTCCAGGGATAGGATCTGACAAAGTACCAGGGCTAGACCCGGTCTTATATAAGAGTATCAAATAGTTTAGCCTACTTTGGCATCGGTTACCGAGGCATCGCTAAAATAGACTTTTTACCCACCCGCCCGCAAGGGCTGTATCGACGTCCACCCATGTTCAACCCATCCCGCGAACAAGTCCGGCAGTTCTTCATCGATGCCTGGGCACGGCACAAGGCCGGAGGCGTACTGACGCCGCTCGAAATGATCGCAGCACAGATCATGGAACAGCACCCCGAGTATCATGTCGATCTCGAAGATCCGCAAGCTGAACAGCGCGATTACGGGGTTGAGCAGGGGCGTACCAACCCCTTCCTGCACATGTCCATGCATCTGGCCATTCAGGAACAGGTATCCATTGATC
>JBAYOJ010000022.1:0-16703 GCA_041678385.1 Burkholderiaceae bacterium
GCACGCCAGGATTCTCGGCATCCACGCCCCGGTAGCCCAGATCCACAAACACCTTATCCGGCTGTACCGCACAATCCTGCATCAGAATGGTGGCCTGCTCAAGCTGTGAGCCCAGCGTATGGCCATCGTACGGATTGCGGTGAAATGCCCGGGCACCCACGATCAGGTTGCCGGTGAAGGAGCTGGCAATGCCCACCTTCACCCCAAACTCGTAAGGGCGGCGCGCCTTGCCCTTGCTGATGCAACTCACCTCGGGGGCGTGCCAGGCGTACAGCTTGGGTTGCCCGTTGACCGTCTTGCGCTGAGCGCTCTGAGCGACGATGCGCTGGGCCTTGTCCAAGACCTCAGCCAAGGCATCGCGTACCGCCTGGCCCATCACGCTGGCTTTGCGATCCATCTCGCGGGCGAGCCGCCCCACAATGGTTCGCTGGCGCTTGATTGCCCGACGCATGCGTTTGAACTGACGCGCGTGGGCATAGCGCCCGGCCTGACGGCTCAGTTGCTCGCCTTCCTTGGCAAAGGTCTGCTTCAGCGGGATTCCGGTCGCCTTGGCCGCTTCCACCAGCTTGAGGCGTGCCGTCTCCAGCAGCCGGCTATCCGTCGGATGGGCGATGGCCTTCTCCTGCACCGTGCTGTCCACAATCACCCGGGTCAATTCCTGGGGTTTGATCAGCTTCAGTTCCACCGCCACGTTGATGGTCTGCGCCAGCAATTCCTCAACGCCGTCTTCGCCCAGCAGTTTACGGAACTTCACCAGGGTGGTGGCGTCGCAGGGCTGGCGGTGTTCAAAATACGCCTGGCCGGCGAAGAATTGCCAGGTCGGCGTCTCGCCCCAGCGCGCCACCACGCCCTCATCGGACTCATTGAAGGCATGCTTCAGGTACAGCAGCGAAATCATCACCCGCAGTGGCACACGCGGGCGACCGGCTTTGCTGGCCGACGCTTGGCGCTGGGGCTTCTCTCCGAACAAGTCCAGATCAGGCAGGGCCTGGCCTTCGTGCGCCTTGCGTACGAACCGATGCGCCACCCCGGCTTCGATCTCCTGCCACGGCATGCGCGAGGCCAGCACCGCCAACGGATGGCGCAAGTCGATCATCTGGTCAATGCGGGCGCGAAAGAAATCGTCGGTGGCGGGGCAAGAGAACATCACGGCAAAACTCCCAGAAAACAGCTTCTATTGGACAACAAACTGGGAGTTATGGGTATCGGATATTGCCCGAATACTCAGTGTTCATGCGGGGTGCGGGGATTATTCAGGGCCGACTATTTATCCACTTAGAATTAGAACCTGACTCATAGTCGGCTTGTTTCTGGAAGCCTGTGGGATGTGGGGCCGCACGGTCGGTCCTAAAAAACACTGTTGCTCAGAACCGACTAGCTCAATCTAGGTTCCCGTTACATGATCAGCTAAATTCAGCATGTATTGGTCATATAACCTCAATCGAACTTCAACCGCCCCTCCCTCACATCTAGGTCGAGCTGGGTGGCTACTCTTCTATAACGTCAACTTGCCTGCGCGATCCACGCCGGAAGTTGTCGTCGTCCTTGCAGTATGCGAGGGCGTCCCGCAGCATTCCCGCCAGACGGTACAAGTCCTCCGGCTTGGCCAGCAGAATCTGGCCGTTGCGACCGATTTCCAGGCCGGCTCGCTCGGCTTCTGCTTGGTGTGCGCTCGTGATCGGCTCAATGAACTGTATGGAGGGTCGGCGCTTGTCGCCCCAGAAACGGAAGAGCCACCTGTTCGACTTTCCGCCAAGGATCACGCTGAAATACGTCTCTGTATCCCGCATCGATAGATCTTCATCTATCAAGATATCGGCACATATTTCGAATAGTCGACGCTCGTCAGCGGTAGTCACGATCTTCTCGTTGTCGGGATGTATGACCGGCGCATCGTCATCTGCCACAACTTCTACAGGAGGTGCCTCTTCAGTCCGATCCGGGCGCGACAGGCTGGTTGCAACCATGCCGCTGATCGATTGCGCGACTGCCTGTTTTACGATTGGCTGAATGCTTTCGAGGAAGCGACCAGTGTATGTTCTCTGGATGCCAGCGCGTGTGGCAATGTATCGCACAAAATCAAGATCGCAATCACGCAACGAGCCGGTTATCGCCTCTCGGAACGCTGCCAGATAAATGTTCTCTTCCGCAAGTGCTCGCAGTGCCTCGGGTTCCAGCTTGTCATGATGGAATCGACGTAGCTGCTCTGCTGTGTCTTCTGCGGGCTCCTCGAAGTTCACAACAAGAAACGGGTCGGTGTCCATAATGTTCCGGTTGACCAGATCGGTGAAGAACCGCCATTCCCGTCCATTGGTAATGGCTGCCACCGCGACCTCTGGTGTCGCGTTGTAGTAGCGGGACAGCTGCGGGCAGTGGTTGGTGAGTTCCTGGGCATGAGCTTTGGCCTCGATAAATAGCACAGGGATGCCCGCGCTGAAGAGCGCGTAATCGACACGCTCGCTTGCCTTGACGCCCGGGAAGTCAGCACCGTACTCAGCTTTCACTTTGGTTGGATCGTAGGGGCTAAAACCCAAAATATCCAGAAGAGGAAGTATCAGGGCTTGCTTGGTCGTTTCTTCGGTTGCACAATGGGCGCCCACCTTTTTCACATGCTCGATGTGTGCTGTGATCCGTCTTTTGAACTCTTCCACTACAGGCTCCTGTTTTGGTTCGATACTGATTTCGTAGATGGTTGTGTGGCATTCGCAGAACAAAGACTCCTTAAGAGAACACTTATTATGGAAATAGGCGTCACACGACCGCAGCGATTTCCCGACCCTCGATGATTCCCCAATTAAGATAATGCTCCAAAGGATTCACGCCTGCCAATGCGATGTCAACATGGGTGTCAAGGTAGTGGCTGGTGTCGAAGCTTGGCGACGGATCACGCCCTTCCTTCCATCCATAGAGCATGTAATGTTCAAAGGGGTTGACTCCTGCACCTGCAACGTCCTGATTTGTTGCCAGGTACCAGTCCGTATCAAATAGGCGATTGGGGTCCCGCCCTTCCTTCCATCCCCAATGCATGTAATGCGTAATTGGATCAACGCCTGATGCCGCTATATCGGGGTTTTGGCTCAGATACCAGTTTGCATCGATAGATGGAATATTTGAGGTGGCAGGTTCTGGCGTAGGCGCTGGACCGGGCTGAGGGTGTGGAGCGTGATTGTTCCCAGGCCAGGGATCGAAAAATTCACGCTCTCGGGTGAGAATATGGTCAATTTCCGCCTGCATTCCTTTTGACCAGAAGACTGCACTTCCCAAGCCTAGATGTTCCATCTGACCGTAAGATACGTCGCCCATATGCATGCCATTCTCGCGGATGACGTATTCCATCCCATGCTGAGAGGTCGTGAAGCCGTTGAAACTAAAAGTCTCGATTGGATGGTTCCGAATTTCCTCAACCAAGATTAAGGTCTCACTGCTGATATCGCCCAAGAGTAAGTGGCGTCCGCCATCTATAGTGACCGCGAATGTGGATAGTGGATCGATATGAAACGGCGCGACTAGAGTGTCGTGACCGCTAGAGTCCAAAATTACCGCGTAAGATGCGATGCCCAGCCAATAGGTGTCATTTCCACTTCCGCCTATCAAGTAGGCGTGGTTAAACGGGCTTAAAAAGACCTCGTCGTCTCCAGGCCCGGCGTAAACTATGTCGCCATTGATCGCCCATATAGAGTCAGCAGCGTGTGTTCCCACACGTTCGTTATAGTTAATCATCGCTCAATCCTCGTGTATAAGCTGCGTTAATGCGGTCTGGGTGTTCATGAGAATAAGGACCTACGCTGGCTGATCCATCGACCACTTGTTGCCCTTTCGCGGGCGACATCAGTGAATCAGGGGGTATCACATTTTTCATGATAGACGTGATTGGTTACGTATAGACTGTTGAGATGTTCGTGGCCAATACGGGTTTGCCCCCTATAAAGTGAAAAAATGCCGTCATAGCACGATGGCCGCGCAGATTTTCAGAAAACACACCCGAACGGTGGCAATGTTGGCACGCTCCAGCTGGGTTTTCCGCAAGGACGTCTCAAGCAGGGGCGGCATAAGCATGTAGCCAACTGCAGTCAGAGCAGCAGCCGAAATTGATTGGCCGGGACTTTCTGGCAGCTGGCGCGTGCGCCAAACAGATCAAGCTGGGCTTCCTTGATACGGTGCACGGCTTCGCCCCTCACTTTGGGACCCTTAGATGCCGTTCCGAGGGCGTCCATCCCATCGATCACAGTTCCGGGAAGGCGTACAACTATCCAGAGTGGCTGCAGGTGGTGTTTGGTCGAATCTTGGTCTTTGATCGCACTGAGCACGAAGATGGTGTGCCAATGACTGGCAAAGAAGCGTCGCCATCAGACAAGGCGCAGACTGAGGTTGCGCAGTCACAGTAAAAAATATCGGGCCGCTAGCCGTGCGCAGGTGGGGCGGCTACTGTGCGGCTTGGTCGGGTGCAAGGCTAATTCGCGAGAGGTACGGAACTATGAGCAAGCGTAAACTGATCATGCCCACACCCGAAGAGGATGCGGAGATTAATCGCGGCATCGCTTTGGACCCGGACACCTACGAGCTGGGTGCAGAAGAGTTCTAGCAGCTGAAGCGGGTGGGACGCCCGCGCCTGTCGACACCCAAGGTCGCGGTGACCATCCGCTACGATGCGGACATCATCGAAGCCTTCAAGGAGGGCGGCTCTGGCTGGCAGACGCGGATGAATGATGCGCTGCATTCTTGGTTCAAGACAGCCTTTCCGTAGTCATGGCGCTTTCTTGTGGAAATGTCTCTTAAGAGAACTGTGGCCGAATTCATTGGCAGGAAGACACAACATCACACAAGGGGAAACTTGCCTTGGGGTGCTAGGGTTTGTCACTATGGACACGACTTATCAAGGTAGCGCGACACGGCGCTGCGTTGTGTCGGAGAAGGCTTCGGTAGATGACCGAGGTCCTTCATATCAACCCTGAAAACGGAGTGTCTATGATTCGATCATCCAAAGCCTTTCTGAGTGCGGCTATTCTTGCGGCCGGCGTGGCTGCCATGCCGGCGATGGCACAGACCGCAGCGACGGGTGCGCAAGCCCCCGTGCCTGCTCAACCTACTGCACCGGCCATGCAGCCGACGGACGCGCAACTGCAGAAATTCGTTCAGACATCTCAGAAAGTAGCGGCGGTTGTTGAAGAATATCAGCCTAAATTGCAAGCTTCCCCCGACGATGGCGCCCGCGAGCAGGTAATGCGAGAGGCCGATGAGAAAATGGTGCAACTGGTCCGGGCTGATGGCCTGACCGTTGATGAGTTCAACGGAATTGGTGCGGCCATTCAACAGGATCCACAGCTTCGCCAACGCGCTATTGATCTGGCAAATAAGTCTGGGGGTTAAGGCGGCAGCGTAGCCTCAAGGCAGTGACAGAACCTCAAGACATTGACAGAAAAGACGGCTAAAGCCGTCTTTTCTGTGTGTGGCGGATGCGTCGGGATTCAGGCGTATTGCTTCATAACTGCGCTGCGGCGAACGTATCGCAGCGGCGCGGGTCGCCGGATTCGTAACCACGGGTGAACCAGCGCACCCGTTGCGCCGAAGTACCGTGAGTGAAGGAATCGGGTACGACATAGCCCTGGCTTTGCTTCTGGAGTCTATCGTCGCCGATGGCCGCTGCGGCGTTCAGGCCTTCTTCGATGTCGCCCGGTTCTAGGGTGGCGCGCTGAGCATCCGAATGATGGGCCCACACGCCCGCAAAGCAGTCGGCCTGTAGTTCAACGCGTACAGATATTGCATTGGACTGTGCGGTGTTCATGCGAGCGCGCGCCTGAGCGACCTGGTCCATGACCCCCAGTTGATTCTGCACATGATGAGCAACTTCGTGCGCGATGACATAAGCCTGCGCAAAATCGCCAGGCGAGTTCAGCTGGTGTTCAAGCTGCTTGAAAAAAGAAAGATCGAGATAGACGCTGGCGTCGCCCGGGCAGTAGAAGGGCCCCATGGCCGCCTGGCCCATCCCGCACGCGCTGGGCGTTGCACCCGTGTAGAGAATCAGTTTTGGTTCCTGGTATCTGCCCAACCTGAATTCCGTGAACAGGGCATGCCAGGTTTCTTCTGTATCGCCCAATACACGGGCGACAAACTGGCGTTCGGGTGTTTGCCCAGCCCGTTGGGTCGATGTATCGTAGGACCCGTTAGTGGGTGCCGGCCCGCCCAGATTCTGCAGAACAACCGCCGGGTCGACGCCAAAATAAATTGCGACCAAGGCAAGTATGATGGTGCCGACACCGATCTTCCCTCGACCGCCTAGCGGCACGCGCCGGCTGCGGCGGTCTTCCACATTGCGGCTTTCCCGCGAGTTCCCCAGGCGCATTCGAGCGGCTCCGTGTTTGCTGAGTGGTCATCGTTCCGGTCGAACGTTTTTTCGATTCTAAGGTCGTATTTTATTGCCTGTGTTCCGAGGCGACCTTAAACTGATCAACAAGAATGTTAGGATACGTTAAATGGCTCAACTTTTCGTCGTACATCCAGAGAATCCGCAGTCTCGTTTACTCAACCAGGCTGGTCAATTGCTTGCCGAAGGCGGTCTGGTCGCCATCCCCACTGATTCAAGCTATGCCATAGTGGCGCGCCTGGACGATAAGTCCGCCGCCGATGCCTTGCGCCGCCTGCGCGGGCTGGATGAACGCCATCATCTCACGCTGCTGTGTCGTGACCTTGGCGAAATCAGCCATTTCGCCCGTGTGGATAATCGGCAGTATCGTTTTCTGAAGCTGGCGACGCCGGGTTCTTACACTTTCATCCTGGAAGCGACCCGTGAAGTGCCTCGTCGTGTTTCTCATCCTTCACGTAAAACCATAGGCATACGCGTGCCAGACCATCGTATTGCATTGGCCTTCATCGAAGCGGCCGGTACTCCGCTGATGTCCACGACACTCATCCCTGATGGTGAAGATCAGCCGCTGAATGACGCGCAAGAAATCTACCAACGTTACGGGAATCAATTAGCTGCCGTGGTCGACGGCGGTGCCTGCGCACTGACACCGACCACAGTCATCGACCTTACAGGGCCGCTGCCAGAAGTCATGCGCCGTGGTCAGGGTGACCTGGCTGCCGTCGGGCTCGATTGAATCAGGTAGCCGATGTCCGAACTTATCCAGACGATTACGGTTTACGCGCTACCCGTACTCTTTGGCATTACCCTTCATGAAGCCGCGCATGGCTACGTTGCACGCATGTTCGGCGACCCGACCGCCTGGCAGGCTGGCCGCATCAGTCTGAATCCTATCCGTCACATTGACCCGGTGGGCACCATAGTGGTGCCTCTGGTGTTGCTTTTTTCCACGAAGTTGATGGGTGGGGGCGGGCTGTTGTTCGGGTGGGCCAAACCGGTGCCCGTCGACTGGAGCCGCCTGCGCAACCCCAAGCGTGACATGGCCTGGGTGGCGCTGGCCGGCCCGGCTTCCAATCTTGTCATGGCCATCATATGGGCCATAGGTCTCAGGCTGCTGGCGGAATCGGGTGCGTCCGCATCGGATTTCTGGGTACGCATGACTATTGCAGGCGTCCAGGTGAACCTGATACTCATGGCGCTCAATCTGGTGCCGTTGCCGCCGTTGGATGGTGGGCGCATTGTCTGCAGCCTTCTGCCCAACCGGCTGGCGTATCAGTACTCGCGTATCGAGCCCTACGGCATCCTGATACTCATTGTTTTGATGTTGACAGGCGTGCTCTGGTTTTTGCTGGAACCTTTCCTGTTCTTCGGACACACAATCATTGAATGGTTTCTGTGACAAGACGCCCATTGCTGACGGGAATTCTACAACTCCGCCTTCAATACGGGTAAACTTGCGCGTTAGGTTCGGTTTTGAGTCTGCGGGCTTTTGACCAATGCGTTTGTGGAGATCATCTTAAAAATGGCAAGTACGGATTCTTCGATTCCCCAGTTTCAGGGCAGCATGGTTGCTATCGTCACCCCGATGCACCCTGACGGCAGCCTCGATCTCGACGCATTCCGAAAACTTATCGACTGGCACGTGGGCGAAGGCACTGACGGGCTGGTTGTTGTGGGTACGTCTGGCGAATCACCGACGGTCGACTTCGACGAACACGCCGAAGTCATTCGTGTGGCGGTCGAGCATGCGGCAGGCCGCATCCCTGTGATTGCAGGCGTGGGTGGCAACTCAACCAGCGAAGCCATCCGCCTTTCGCGCGACGCCGAAGCCGTCGGCGCGCAGGCGGGCCTGTCGGTGGTGCCTTATTACAACCGCCCCACCCAGGAAGGGATGTACCAGCATTTTCGCAAGATCGCCGAAACGGTCGATCTTCCCATGATTCTGTATAACGTCCCTGGCCGTTGTGTGGCTGATCTGTCCAACGAGACGGTCCTGCGCCTGGCTCAGGTGCCGAATATCATCGGCATCAAGGATGCCACGGGTGACATGGGTCGTGGCAGTCTGCTGCTGCGTGATGCGCCCCCGGGCTTCGCTGTGCTCAGCGGCGACGATGCCACTGCGGCAGCCCTGATGCTGCTGGGCGGCCATGGCAATATTTCAGTGACCGCCAATGTGGCACCGCGCCTCATGCGCGAACTGTGCAAAGCTGCCATCGAAGGCGATGTGCCCCGCACGCGTGAACTCAACGCCAGGCTGGCGCAATTGAACAAAGTGCTGTTCGTCGAGGCCAACCCCATTCCCGTCAAGTGGGCGCTTGCGGAAATGGGCCTCACCCAATTGGGATACCGTCTGCCTCTGGTGCCGCTTTCCCAGCAATATCATGAACTCGTCCGCACTTCCTTGAAAGAAGCAGGTTTACTCTGAAAATGATCATCCATTTCAAGAAGGCATGCAGGGTTGGGTCGGCAATCGGCCTGAGCGCGTTGCTGCTGTCCGGTTGCTCCACGGTCAATAAGGCACTGGGGCTTGAAGAACCCGTCGATTACAAAAGCACGGTCGCGGGCGACCCCCTGAGCATTCCGCCTGACCTGACTCAGGCCAATCGGGATGCGCGCTATATTGCGCCTGAAGGGGTCACCACTTTTTCGCAGTATGCGGCGGCGCAATCCGACCAGCCGGCAATTGGCCAGCCACAAGTTCTTCCGCAACAGGATGACATTCAGGTCATGCGCGACGGTGATTTGCGCTGGCTGGTGGTGCATCGGCCCGTCGAACAGATTTACCCGCAATTGCTGGAATTCTGGAACGAACAGGGCTTTACCATCCGCTCAGAAAACCCTCGCACCGGCCTGATAGAAACGGACTGGGCCGAAAATCGCGCCAAGATTCCCGAAGGCTGGATCCGTTCGGCACTGGGGGCCATCATCGACCAGGTCTTCGATAGCGGCGAACGTGAGCGCTTTCGCACCCGTCTCGAGCGGGTGAGCGAAAACCGCAGCGAAGTCTACATCAGCCATCAGCATATGTACGAGCAGCCCACCGCCGATAACGCGGCATTCAGGTGGGTGCATGGCAAGGAAGACCCAGGCTTGAATGCAGCCATGCTGGCGCGCATGATGGTCTTCCTCGGTACTGACGTCCAGACCGCGTCCGATCTGGTGACCGAGGCCGAAAAAGTGGATACGCGTCCTTCGGTCGAGGCCTTGCCTGATCGCACGGCCTTGGTGCTGGCAGAATCATTCGACCGTGCGTGGCGTCGTGTCGGTGTGGCCATCGATTCGGCGGGCTTCTCGGTTGAAGACCGCGACCGCTCCCAGGGCGATTACTACATCCGTTATCTGGATGCCGATCTGGGTGAAAAGATCGAACAGCAGAACTTCTTCGGGCGGCTGTTCGGCGCTCGCAATACGGCCGAACCTGTTTCCTATCGTATTCACGTGCAGGAACAGGGGGGCAGTTCGTTTGTCACCGTGCGTGACACGAATGGCATGGTTCAGGAAGACGATACGGCCAAACGCATTCTTGCGGTGCTGGTGGATCACATGGCTGCGGATTGATCGTTCCAAACCTGACGCAGGCCTTGTTCGTTCAAGGCTTGCGTCCGCCCATTTGTCGATCGGGCGCTGCTTTGATCGGTTTCAGAGCTTAGGGTGGGCGGCCTTGCGCACCGCTGCATTCTCTTCCATATAGTGCAACCAGCCTTCCGCAATCCATTCGCGCAAGGCAGCCACTTCTTTCTTCTTCAGTTTCCTGACAAGCTCCGGCGAACACACGAGAAACCGTTCATTTGCCAGCTTGCGCATGCGAGGACCCGGTTTAACGGGCGCGACTTCCCCATTGATGTAAAGCTCTTCGTCCCAATACATCATGCGGGTGCAGCGATCCAGTACTAGGCGGCCCACCATTGGTATTGGCTCGTGGTCCGGCAGCACATCATCGCCCGGAATAAAATAGGCGTTATCGGGAAGTTCGGTCAGCCATTGACCCAGGAAGCGGGCAGCCAGCCTGCGACGGTAGCGCAATTTTCGCGCGGCGTTCAGGGCAGCATCCAACATGGCATCGGGCAATTCGGCAGGCGTATCTGTCGCCGCTATACCTGGATCTTTGTAATTCGCGTCGAGTACAGGGCCGGCGATCACAGGCTGGGCGTATAGCCCGTCTTCGTTACCCAGATTGGCCATCAGCTGGTCTGAGATGGCATGCAGCATACCGTAGGCCAAGGCACCCTCGCTCGGCGCCCTGAAGCCAATGGAAATCGTCATGCAGCCGTCGGTTTCTGCAATGCCTTCGTGGGCGACGTGGGGGGGCAGGTAAAGCATGTCACCCGGCTCAAGCACGAATTCCTGCTCCGCTTCGAAACGCTGCAGTATCTTACAGGGCAGATCGGGTATCAATTCCAGATCGCTCTGTTGGCTGATGCGCCAGCGGCGCGTGCCGCTGGCCTGCAGCAGAAAGACATCATAGCTATCGAAATGGGGGCCAACCCCGCCGCCCTTGTTAGCCACGCTGATCATCAGGTCGTCCAGCCGAGCATCGGATATGAAACGGAAGCGGCGCATGAGCTCGGCCATGCCATCGTCGTGCAGATCCACGCCTTGCGCCAGCACCGTCCACCCAGGCTGGCGTATGGGAGGAAGCTTGCCGAAGGGGCCCTGGCTCATGTTCCAGCCTGCGTCGTCCTGCCATATCAGACGGGACTCGACTTCTTCGCGCTTGACCAGCTTGCGGATGTCGGACGGGCTCAGGTGGGGCTGATAGCCTGGAATCGCCTGCCGGATCAGCAAGGGCTGCCGTTGCCAGTATTCGCTCATGAATTCCATGGGGCTCAGGCCGCCGAGCAGTGTAAGGGGCTGATTGATACTCATGTAGTACGTTCCTGAAGGAAAAGAGGCGGCGCGGGGACTTGATCAGAGGGTCCCAGGCTGTGGCGAAGTGTAGCAAAGCGGGGCTTCCCTTAGAGTGACATCTTTGGGCACTCTGGCGGCGAGTACGCCAGGCTACGCATATCTGGTTTTTTATTTTGTTTTCGCTTCTTCACACAGTCTGTAAAGTTCGTCCAGGGCTTCACGTGGTGTGAGGCTGTCTGGATCCAGATCGGCTAATTTTTCTGACAAAAGCAACGACTTTTGAATGTCGGCAGCTGAATGCCCAGGGAAGGCGGATACGGGCTCAGCCATTGCGTCGGCTGGGGTTTCGTGTTCATTATTGCCAGTCCCGAAGAGATCCAGTTGAGGCGTCGCAACACCAAGGGCTTCCAGGCGCGAGAGTTCGCGGCTGGCGTGACGGATGACGGCTGCCGGAATGCCCGCGCGCTGGGCAACCTGAATGCCGTAGCTGCGGCTGGCTGGGCCTGGCCGCACTTCGTGCAGGAAAACGATGCCGGACGGGGATTCCGCGGCAGCCAGATGAACATTGGCGGCCGCCGGCTCTTCGGAAGGCAGGCGGGTCAATTCAAAATAGTGAGTGGCAAAGAGGGTGAGTGCCCGGTTGTGGCCAAGAAGCCGATGGGCAATGGCCCAGGCCAGCGCCAGGCCATCGTAAGTGGATGTCCCACGCCCGATTTCGTCCATCAGCACCAGGCTGTTGGGGGTGCTGGCCTGCAGAATGCCGGCTGCTTCCGTCATTTCCATCATGAAAGTCGACCGCCCGCCCGCCAGATCGTCGCCTGCGCCTATGCGTGTGAAGATGCGGTCGATATCACCGATACGGGCGTGCCGGGCCGGTACAAAGCTGCCTGTACGGGCCAGTAGCACGATCAACGCAATCTGTCGCATATAGGTTGACTTGCCACCCATGTTGGGCCCGGTGATCAACAGCATGCGACGTGTAGGCTCCAGTGCGCAGTCGTTGGGGGTGAAGCGCTCTATGCTGCGTTCCACGACGGCATGGCGGCCACCTTCTATGATGATTTCCGATGAATCGGTAAGCTGGGGAGCGACCCAGTCATTGTCGCGTGCGTGCATGGCCAGCGCAGCCAGGGTGTCGATTCGCGCCAGCGCAGCCGCACAGGCGCCCAATGCGCTGGCGTGGGTGGACAAGCTGTCAAGCAATTGCTCGAAAAGCCACTTTTCGCGTGCCAGGCTGCGTTCCTGTGCGGACAAGATTTTGTCTTCCCATTCTTTCAGCTCGGGCGTGATGTAACGTTCCGAATTCTTGAGGGTCTGACGGCGCCGATAATCGTCCGGGACCTTGTCGGCCTGACCTCGCGAGACTTCGATGAAAAATCCATGGACCCTGTTGTATTCCACACGAAGATTGGGAATCCCGCTGCGTTCCCGCTCACGCGCTTCCAGCTCCATGAGGAACTCACCGCTGTCCGTCGCCAGACGGCGCAGTTCGTCGAGTTCTTGGTCATAACCGGTTGCCAGTACGCCGCCATCACGAATCTGCAAGGCGGGTTCGTCTGCGATGGCACGGTTCAGCAGATCTGCCAGCGAAGGGTCGAGTTCGATCTTTTGCCAAAGGGCGCCTAGGGCAGGACCGTCGGTGTAGCGTTCTGCCATGAACTGCACGAGTTCCGGTAATTGCCGCAGGCAGTCGCGCAAACTGGCGAGTTCGCGTGGCCTGACCGAACGCAAGGATATCCTGGTGGCTATGCGTTCCACGTCTGGCATGCGCTTCAGGGTTCTTCGCAGAATATCAAGGGGTTCTTCCGCTTCCAGATTTGCAGTGGGTGGTGGTGAAAGCAGCGTGGAGATCACGCTCTGACGCGCCAGTACCGCCTTGTGGTCACGTAGCGGTTCGTGCAGCCAGCGTCGCAGCAGGCGACTGCCCATCGGAGTGGCGCAATGATCGAGCACAGAAAAAAGTGTTGGCCCATCTTCACCGCTGATCGTATCGGTCAGTTCCAGATTACGGCGGGTGACAGGATCCAGAACGACGTATTCGCCGGAATGATCGACCTGTATGCCGTGGATGTGTTCCAGCGCCTGACTTTGTGTACGGCTGACGTAGCGCAGCAGAGCCCCTGCCGCACAGCGTGCGACGGGCAAATCATCCAGGCCCAGGCCCTGCAGCGTGTCGACCTTGAAATGTGATTCGAGCGTGTGTCGCGCCCCGTCCGCTTCGAAGTGCCAATCGGGAATGCGACTGATGGCAGCATTTGTAGGGATAGTGTCCCGTGCCCCTTCCGCGTAGACAAGCTCGGCTGGATCGATCCGATGCAACTCGGTTTCCAACATGTCGGGAGTGCATTCGGTGATACGAAATTCGCCGTTGGCGAGGTTCATCCATGCCAGGCCGCAGCGTTCCGTGCGCCCCTTGCGATGCGACCAGATTGCCGCGATCATGCGGTCGGCCTTGCTTGGCAGCAGCGCGTCGTCGGTTAGAGTGCCAGGCGTGACAATGCGTACGATCTTGCGCTCTACCGGCCCCTTGCTTGTGGCCGGGTCGCCGGTCTGCTCGCAGATGGCGACGGATTCCCCCAACGCCACCAGCCGCGCCAGATAGCCTTCCACAGAATGAAAGGGCACACCCGCCATCGGAACCGGTGCGCCATTGGACATGCCGCGTTTTGCCAGGGTGAGATTCAACAACCGCGCCCCACGCTCCGCATCTTCATAGAAAAGCTCATAGAAGTCGCCCATGCGGTAGAGCAGTAGATGACTGCCGGCCTCGGCCTTGAGGCGGAGGTACTGCTGCATCATGGGGGTGTGGCCGGAAAGATCGGGTTGTGTCATCAAGCGTATGGGGTGTGTGGCTTTGGATGTGAGTTAACGCGTATTTCAGGAGGGTGGAAAAGTCCGACCCAGCCATCGCGGCGGCGTCTGGCTATTGTAGTAGGAGCGGGGGGGGGCGTTGTGGTTGGAGCCCGGTGCAGCTGCATCCTGGCATTGGTCGGGTTAGAATTTGTTCAACACACCCGCCACACGTCCTATCTTCGGGTAAGGTTCTGCGACACGCAGACGTGCAAAAGGCGGGTTTTTGCGTTTATTCCATATTCATGACAATAAATCGTATGTGGGGCGTATGTTTTGGCGTAGGTTTCATCAAGGACTGGAAGTACAGAGCCATCCCTCAAAAATCCGCATTGAAATGTCAAAAATGCGTCATCTCAGGAAGGGGTTCGTGCTCAACCGCGTCAGACGTCAGGCGCTTCAATTATCACCGGGTAGCGCCGATCTTTGCGTGGTACGCGGGCGGCGTTCTCCATGCGTTCCCACATTTCGCTGGTGACAACCGGGATTCGCTTATAGGGAAACTTGAAGACTCGCTTGTCCTCTGTAATGGTTTGCTGCGGAGCTTCGGTGGATTTATGGATGGCGTGATTCTTCATGGGCAGCCTTGTTCGTTTTTGTTTCAAGGTCAACGCAGGCTTTCAATAACTCGTCAAAAGGCAGAGCCTCACCCAGCATTATGTCATCTGCGAGCATGGCGGCGTAGTCATGCTCCAGAGCAAGCTTGGTTTGGTCTGTGGGGACAATTTGCAAATGTCCGGTCGTTGCGGCCAAGTAATCAATCACTTGGCCCTGCATATCTTTTTCGATAAAAAAATACGATTTATGACGGGCAACGGCCATTGCCACTTCGCGGTCAGATATTGCTGGGGCGAAATAAGGGCTTCGGGCGATTGCTGCCAGATCATGCCAGTGTCGTGCGTAGTGCTCGCCGCGAATTCGTCCTTGGGCGCAGAATACATGTGCTGCTGTGGCTTTTTCCCAAAAGGTGCGACTGACGCTCATTACCACTGGTGAGGACGTTGGAAGCACTATGTCTGGGAGGTGTTCGGCGATATCGCAGGCGACCTCATGTACCTGATGGGGTTCACCGGTGGCCCGGCCACCAAATTCCAGGGTGACGACCGGTGCTACATAACCTGTGCCTTGCATTAATGCAGGGTAGCGCAGTAGTAGTTTGTCATTATCTTGACCACCAAGCTCGATGCGTGCGTCGAGATTGTCGCGCTTCAGAGCCTGTTGCAGAATGGGCAGCACTTCGCTTGTGATCCAGTCAGGGAGGCGACTTCGGACAGCCTTGGTCCATTTGTTTGCCTGGCTGCGGCTGGATGGCAATTCTCCGTCATCGCCAAGCAAATCCGGGATCAGCTTACGAATGTCATACGTGAGATCAATATCTTCAGAGAAACGGTCAATGATTTTGTAGACCTTGGATAGTGACGTGCCACCCTTGAAGGTCAGGTCATCCGTTAACGAGGAGTCAAAGAGAGCGTGTAGGGCCCAGACCACCCAGATGTCCTTTTCCAGAAGATGGGCGGGGCGGCCTGATTGGGCGCGGGCATATTCCAATGCTTCTCGTTGATCTGCTTTGCTGAGGTCGAAAAAGGATTCAGCCATGCATCGCCTCCTTGCCGATGGCTTGAGCCATCCAGCCAGGCAGGCCAGCCCGTGCGCTTGCAAGGGCTTGCCACTCGGAGCTAGGTAGGGTGCGGCGTAGTGACGCTAGGGATTTGCTGACGTGAGTAGGTCCCATCCAGGCCAGGGCACGCACCGCTGCACCAGCGGGGCGTGAGCCCAGTGCCATCATCCAGCGCGGTGCGTGCTTGACGAGCACGGTCGAATGGCCAAGCGTGAGTTCGCGCGTTTTCCCAGATGTGAGGTAGACCTCACGGATGGGTACTTGTTGAGTTAACCCCAAGACATTGGCTGAACTGGCGCCATGCGGCACGACAATCTCGCCATTTTGTTCAGCCAGTGCCTGAACCACTTTTTCGGGAGACGGCGCACGTGCGCCAAATCGGCTGGACACCGGGGCAACGTAAGCGCCACGGGCGACGCGCAGCAGTTTCCCTTCCTTGTTTAACCGGGAGAACGCCTGGTCAATCGCGGCGCGACTACCGAGATGCAGAAATTCCTTGGGCGACAGGACTCCCCCCTCAGGGAGGGATTGTGCTTGTTTCAGGATGGCTTGGGGTAGTGTGTTCATAGGCACCTCGATTGGTGAGAAACTATACCTTAGTATCTGACATTTTAGAAGTGAGAAGGTTCCCCCCTTTGACGGAGATGAGCTACCTAGAGTAAGGGGAAGGCGTGCAGAAGAAGGCCAGGGCGAGCGCCATCAAAGGTATGTCAACACGCCAGGATATGCCCCAAGTTACGGGCCATTTTCTTGGTGTGATTTTGGTGTAAGTCCATCGCCAACCCATGCCAATCGATGGGGCGCGATGCGCTCAGCGCTACTTCGGGTTAATGCCGCTTTCCCGGTTTGGTGTTGGACTCTAAAATCTGGAATATGTAACTAAGTGTATTTTTATGACATGAGATTTTCTTCTCTTTCGTCCCCTGTGCGTGCTTTATGGGCGAAAAGCTCCGAGGAAGGCGGGCATGGTCTTCTTGCGCATATGCTGGATGTTGCGGCAGTCGCCGAAGAAATCCTGAATCGGGA
>JBAYOJ010000023.1:0-16630 GCA_041678385.1 Burkholderiaceae bacterium
GCTGAGTTATTTATGGAGCGGCTGGGGTGCCGTGACCAGCCTGCTGCTGTTCTGTGCGCTGTGGGAATATGGCGGGCAAGTATATGGTGATCTGGTGCTGCCGGGGCCGGTGGCTACCCTGAGTCAATTGTCCATGATGTTCAGCGAGGGTCTGGCCGTGCCCGAACTGGCCATATCGGCGCGGCGTGCGCTTTACGGCCTGGGGTTGGCGCTGGCGGCAGGCACCGCTCTCGGGCTGCTGGCGGGCCGATCAATGACGGCGGCCATGGTGTCCCGCCCGCTGGCCACACTGCTGCTGGGCATGCCGCCCATCGCCTGGCTGGTGCTGGCCATGTTGTGGTTTGGCATGGGCGACGCCACTCCCGTGTTCACTGTCTTCATCGCCTGTTTTCCAATTGCTTTCATAGGCGCCATGCAGGGTTCGCGCACAGTGGATAACAAGCTGCGGGATATGGCACTTTCCTATCGCCTGCCTTGGTGGATGATGATGACCGATGTCCATCTTCCCCATGTCACTTCCTATCTGTTTCCCGCCTGGATCACGGCGCTCGGGGTGTCCTGGAAAGTTGTGGTCATGGCTGAACTGCTGACCACGGTTGATGGCGTGGGGGCCGCACTGGCGGTTTCGCGCACACAGCTGGACATGGCCGCTTCGTTGGGCTGGGTCGTTGCGGTGCTGGGGCTGCTGCTGGCGCTAGAGTATTTGTTTCTGGAACCCGTCAAGCGGCACGTTGAACGCTGGCGCACGGAGCCCACATCGTGAGCGTGCTCCGTATCCGCCATCTCTATCATCGCTACGGCCTGACCGAAGTGCTGGCAGACGTGGGTCTGGACCTGCACGCGGGCGAGACCCTGGCGTTGGTGGGGCCGTCAGGCTGCGGTAAAAGTACGCTGCTGCATATCGTGGCGGGTCTGTTGACGCCTTCGGAAGCCGAGATGCAATCGACATTTCGCAAGGTATCCTGTGTCTTTCAGGAACCTCGGCTCATGCCGTGGAAAACAGCCCTGGATAATATCGCCCTGGGGCTGAAGGCTTTGCGGATACCCAAAACACCGCGGCGCCGGCAGGCTGCTGAACTGGCTGGGCGCATGGGGCTGGCCACGGGCGATCTGGAAAAATTTCCTCATGAACTATCGGGGGGGATGCAGAGCCGGGTGTCGCTGGCTCGCGCGCTGGCGACTAACCCCGACCTTCTGCTGCTGGATGAACCGTTTTCTGCGCTGGATATCGGCCTGAAAGCCGAACTCTATGGCTTGCTCACAGAACAGGTGGGGCGCTTCAATACCGCTGTGCTGATGATCACTCATGACCTGATGGAAGCGGTGCGTCTGGCAGACCGTATTCTGATGATGGTGCCGGAGCCTGGCCGGCTGGTGCGCGAGTTTCCGCTGGCAATCCCACAGGCGCAGCGCAGCAGCACCTGGGTTTATCAGACCACTGCTGAACTGATACTGCAGGACGAAGTCCGTATCGGCTTTGGCTTGTCTGAAGGGGATATCACTTCAACCGAACCGCGTGAACAGATACGCCACGCGGGGTGCGCGGTTTGACGCTTATTCCGGGTCCGCAGCAGGCTGCCGTGCGTGGCGATTCGCCTTTGTTCATGTGCGGATTCCGGCCATTCTTTGTGCTGACGGCGGCCAGCGCGGTAGTCTTGATGCTTATGTGGCTGTTGATGCTCAGTGGCTGGCTGCCTAGCACCATGCCGGGCGGCAGCCAGCTCTGGCACAGCCATGAACTTATTTTCGGTTTTGTCACCGCATCGATTGCCGGCTTTGTACTGACGGCCATTCCCGAATTCACCAAGGCTGAACCCATCGACCGCAAGGCATTGCTGCGGCTTACTCTGCTGTGGGTAGCGGCGCGGCTGGCTTATGCGCTGGCGGGCCTCTGGCCGTCATGGCTGGGCCTGTGGCCGGCGGCGCTGTTCAATCTGGCGTTGTGGGTGTTGCTGCTGTTGCAAGTGACACCAGCCGTCTGGCGCGACCCTGGCCGCCGCCATATCAGCTTTGCCTGGGCGCTTGGGGCCATGGCGGTATTGCAATTGGGGTACTTTGTTGCGCTGGCGCTTAACACCGACGCAATGGCATGGTTGAGGTTGGCGGTTGGCGTGACCATGGTGCTGATCATTATTGCCGCGAGCCGGGTCTCGATGTCGGTGGTTAATGGGGTGGTTGAAAAGGGCAGGCCGGGTCAGGCAGAACCCGGTGATGTCGGCTACCTGGCACGTCCGCCCCGGCGCAATCTGGCGATCTTCTGCATCAGCGCATGCAGTGTGACCGAATTCATGTTGGGCCATAACCCTGTCACTGGCTGGACAGCGCTGGCTGCGGCTGCCGCGATGCTGAATCTGCTGAATGACTGGCATGTGGGTCGGCCACTGTTTACCCGCTGGGCTTTGATGATGTACGCCTTTTATTGGCTGATCGCCCTGGGCTACGGGTTCATGGGGGCGGCCTGGCTGGGTGTGCCCCTGCTGCCATCGGCGGGCCGCCACGTGTTGATGGCCGGGGCAATGGGCTTGTCCATCTTCACCATCATGTCGGTGGCCGGGCGTATCCATGCCGGCCTTTGGCTGGATCGTCGCCCCTGGGTGCCGGCCACCGCCGCGCTCTTGGTATTGGCCACACTGCTGCGCGCTGCTGCCGGTATGGGTCCAGCGGCAGCATGGGCATCGCCCCTGCTTTTCGTTTCCGGCTTGTTGTGGGCGGCGTGTTTTGCCGTCTATCTGTTCAAGACCTGGTCAGTATTGGCAGGGCCGCGCACGGATGGACTGGTCGGTTGCCAGGAACCCCAGGATCGCAACGCCGATCATGGCGGTGGCGGGGGATGCTAGGGTCAAGTCGAGCGGCGGGGGGACTTGATCAGAGGATCCTTAGGCAGCGCCTTGCAGCCATTGCTGGTAAGCGTCACGGGTCACGCTGGATACGGATTCCAGCACTTTCTGATGCTGGACTTGATGACGCAGCGCCAGTCGTGCATCGGCCATGGCCCGCGACCGGCAAAACCAGTGGCAACTGTGTTGCAGCAGATAGAGTTCCGCCGAAAGATGGTAAGCGCGATCCTTTGCGCCCCAGCCCCCTTCGTTGTCCACCACATGGCGCAGGCCGACCGCATGTATATGCAGCAGCTTGCGGAAATCGCGGGTCAACACAGGAAGGAAAAGTTCAATATAAGGCACGCAGAACCGCAACACGCCCATGCTGGCGGCCTGCTGGCCTTCCTTTTGCATGGCATTGGCCAGCGATTGCACTTGCAAAGTGACCGCACGCTCTGTCTGGGCAAAGGTTTCCAGTACCTGGAGCTGCCGTGTTTCGGTTTCTTCGCTGATGGCGCGGGTGTAGCCCTGGGTAAGGGTTTCCATATGGCGTTCCAGCTGCAAATTGGCCAGATGCTGGCCCAGCAGGACCACATGCGAGCGTTGGTAGCGTACGCGCAATAGTTGCCATGCAGCGGCAACTATCAACAGGATTAATACAGTGTCCATGACCTGCTTTCTCTCATAGCCAAGCCGGAATCCTTTCCTTAGCGTGCCAGGGAATAGAATTCGGCATTGGGGCGCATGCTGGTCACATTTGCCATGCGATTGGACATGCCAAAGAAGGCCGAGATCCCCGCAATATCCCAGATATCTTCTTCATTGAAATCGTGCGCCTTGAGCGTCTCGAAATCGGCTTCTTCCACCAGATGCGCGCTTTGTGAAACCTTCACGGCAAAATCAAGCATGGCCTTCTGACGGTCGCTGATGTCGGCCTTGCGGTAGTTGGTGGCAAGCTGATCGGCAATAAGCGGGTCTTTGGCACGTATCCGCAGGATGGCCCCATGCGCGATCACACAATACTGGCACTGGTTCATGGCGCTGGTGGTCACCACTATCATTTCCCGTTCGGCCTTGGTGAGATTGCCGGGTTTTTCCATCAAGGCATCGTGGTAGGAAAAAAAGGCGCGGAACTCGTCCGGCCGGTGGGCCAGGGCAAGAAAGACGTTGGGAATGAAGCCGGATTTTTCCTGAACAGCCAGAATCCGTTCGCGGATATCGTCCGGCATGTCTTTCAGTTCAGGAACAGGAAAGCGGCTGATGGGGGCCTGATCGATCTGTGTCATGGTTTCCTCTTTTACAGGCCGGTACGGGCTTTGACGGCGTCTTCGTGCAGGGACTCATTGAGTTGATCGACCACAATCGCCCAGGCGGCATCCGCTTTGATCTGCTCGGTCAGGAACTGGCGCTGGGCGTCGTTCCAGTAGGGTGCGTCCGCGAGCATGACGTCGGCCGATAGCTGATGGGTCTTGATGAACTGGGCGATGGCCGTTTCACTGGCATCAAGGCCGAGCTGAAGAAAAAGATTGGTCATGCGCGG
Organism: Burkholderiaceae bacterium; assembly: GCA_041678385.1. Classification (GTDB taxonomy): domain Bacteria; phylum Pseudomonadota; class Gammaproteobacteria; order Burkholderiales; family Burkholderiaceae_B; genus Yanghanlia. The sequence continues at coordinate 4,360 of JBAYOJ010000023.1, forward strand.
TGTCGGTGAATTCATGTGGGTTCTCCTACCAGGTTGATGTGAAACGGATCGGCTCGAATCCTGGGCATATGTACCACTCAGAGTCCAATAGACGCAAACCCGAGGCAGAAGGCACGGACTGGTGATGTTCCAGGATGCTCATTCTTGGTGCCATTTTCTAGGGCCTGCACGGGCGGTCAGCATAGAATGCGCGCATCGCGTGGTAGTCCTCAGCAGAAACCATGACTGGATCGGCATAGGACGAAAAAAAGGCCGAAACACAAAGTTTTCGGCCTTTTTTCAATTATCTATGGACATTAGTGGATGTGCATGGATAAAAATCCTGGAGCGGGAAACGAGTCTCGAACTCGCGACCTCAACCTTGGCAAGGTTGCGCTCTACCAACTGAGCTATTCCCGCGAAAGATTTGAATTATAGGGTGAATTTTTATTTGTTGTCAAGTATGACCTTGGAAAACAAAAAATGCGTCCACTGCATCTTTTCCGTTATGTCCACAGTGTCGCGAGAGGTCCGGCCTGTCGATTGCAGTAAGATGTGATCAAACACGGAAGCTCGTCTGCGGGCTTCGCATGATGGATACGTTTTTTCGGGGGGCGGCCCCGTGCTGCATATAACGGAACAGGATCTTACACATCACAACACGCTGGGTCTGAAGTCACAGGCGCGGGCTTTCTTACGGTTGGAATCTGTCGATACGCTGGAAGCCCTGTCCGATGCCGCTACGCGCTATCCCGGGGTGGTCGTACTGGGTGGGGGCAGCAATGTCGTTTTGGCGCCGCAGATTGACGAACTCGTGGTCCATGTTGCAACCCGGGGCGTGGGTCTGGTCGATCAGGATGCAGATGCCTTCATTGTCGAGGTGCAGGCAGGCGAGGCTTGGCATGATTTCGTTGCGTCATGCATGAAGCAAGGCTGGAATGGTCTGGAAAACCTTGCCTTGATTCCTGGTTCCGCCGGGGCCGCGCCGATTCAGAATATTGGTGCCTATGGGGTGGAACAGAACCGGTTTTTTCATAGCCTGGTGGCCTGGGATATCCGTCATTCCCGGCGCGTGGAAATGGGCCCGGCGGATTGCCTGTTTTCTTATCGTGACAGTTTTTTCAAGCAAGCCGAAGCGGGGCGCTGGCTGATCCTTGCTGTGCGTTATCGCCTGCCGCGTAATTGGAACCCACAGGTTTTCTACCCTGATCTTGCCCGCCATGCCAGTATTGCCATGGCGGGTGCTGCCGTTGCGCCGCAACAGGTGTTCGACGCCGTTTGCGAAATACGGCGCGCCAAGCTGCCTGATCCGGCAAAACTGGCCAATGTGGGTAGTTTCTTCAAGAACCCGCTGGTAACTGCCGACGCATTTCGCAGCTTACGCGAGTTGCATCCGCACATCGTAGGTTATCCCGTTGAAGATGGAAGCCGCTATAAGCTGGCTGCGGGCTGGATGATCGAACGTTGCGGCTGGAAAGGGCGGCGGCTGGGTGTGGTTGGCATGCATGAACGTCAGTCACTGGTGCTGGTCAATCACGGCGGGGCCACGGCACGCGACATACAGGTGCTTGCCGATATTGTGCGCGCCGAGGTTGCCACGCGTTTTGGGGTGCACCTGGAACAAGAACCCGTGGAAATCGGCACGGCAGCGTCGGAACAAGCCTGAGCTGCCGGCTTTACTACCCAGCCTCAGTTGGCCAGGACGTCGTGCATGTCGAACAGGCCGAAGTCCTTGCGTGCCAGGTAGCGCACTGCGCGCAGGCTGCCTTGCGCATAGGTGGCGCGGTTACTGGAGCGGTGCGTGATCTCGATTCTTTCGCCTGTGCCGCAGAAATACACGGTGTGGTCGCCGACAATATCGCCGCCGCGCACTACCGAGAAGCCGATGCGGCCGTTTTCCCGTGGGCCGGTGTGGCCATGGCGCGACCAATCAGCGATCTCGTTGAGATCTTCCCCCCAGGCACGGGCAACGGCTTCCCCCATGGCCAATGCGGTTCCCGAAGGAGCGTCGACCTTGTGCCGATGGTGGGCTTCGAAGACTTCCGCGTCATAGCCACTGTTGAGCAAGCGAGCAGCCATTTCCAGCAGCTTCAGGGTGACGTTGACGCCAACACTCATGTTGGGGGCGAAGACGATGGCGGTTTTCTGGCTGGCGGCCTGGATGGCCTGCTTGCCTGCTTCGTCGAAACCTGTCGTGCCTATAACACATTTCACGCCATGTTCAATACAGGCTTGAAGGTGGGCCAGGGTGGCTTCGGGCCGCGTGAAGTCGATGAGGCAGTCGGCATCTGCCAGGCCGGCAAGATTGTCGGTGATCTTGATCCCTGTTTCCACACCCAGAAAAGCACCGGCATCCTGGCCGATACTGGGTGATTCTGCTTGGTTAAGGGCGACGGCAAGAGTGAGGTCTTCGCTGTTCAGCACGGCTTCGATGAGCATGCGGCCCATGCGGCCATCAGCTCCTGCTATTGCGATACGCATTCAGTGGTGTCCTTGAGCTTTCGGATTATCGGAGAGGTTCTGCATCACGTTCGGTGGACGTCGGTGTTACTTCGGTTTCAGCCGTGTTGGCCTCGGCCGCTGTGGTGCCGGTGTCTGTTTTCTGGAAAGGCTGGCGGTCGGGCTGTTCGTCGCCTTCCCAGCGTACCAAGGAATCGCCTTCGAACCAGACACTGAACCGTCGCTGTTTAGGGTCGCCATAACCCGGTTTGCTATAGTAGGGATAGTCCCAGCGATCACTGCGGAAAATGTCCTGCAGTGTCGGGGTGCCCAACAAAAAGCGTACTTGTTCGCGTGACATGCCCGGTGTCAGGCGTTCAACCTGTTCGGCTGTGATCCAGTTGCCTTGTTGGATGTTAGGGCGGTACGGGAAGCCCCAGTTGGTACTGCCGCAAGCCGATAGCGCCAGTACCAGTGCGCTGCCTGCTACGCCGGTTCGCAGTATCTTGGAGAAATTGTTCGTGATTGTCAGCACCAAGCGCCCCTGATATTCAGAACGAGTAAAACCGTTATCATAAAGGGTATTCGAGAAACGCATGAGCGTTCATCGCCGTCTGCAGGCCTCTGGTCGCAGACGCCTGGCCCGTCGTGGCTGTATTCCGCCAGAGATTCACAATGACTGACCCCAATGAGCTGAAGAACGCCGGCCTTAAGGCGACTTTTCCCCGTCTCAAGATTCTCGACATTTTCCGCCGCGCCGATGAACGTCACCAGAGTGCTGAAGATGTCTATCGCACCCTCATAGCCGAGGATGTCGACATCGGGCTGGCTACGGTTTATCGTGTGCTGACGCAGTTTGAACAGGCCGGCATCCTGGTGCGCAGCCAGTTCGATGGCGGCAAGGCAGTGTTCGAACTCAACGACGGCGACCATCACGATCACCTTATCTGCACCCATTGCAACAAGGTGGTCGAATTCAGCGATACCGAAATCGAATCACGCCAGTACAAAGTGGCCGACGACCACGGTTTCAAGCTGGAAAGCCACACCATGATGCTGTACGGCATGTGCCCGGAATGCGCCAGTAAACGGCCCGCCGGCCGTTAGGGGCTCTGGCTGGCGGCTATAGCTTAGCCGTTCAGCATTTCGCTGGCGTGCTTGCGTGTGGTGTCTGTGATGGTCATGCCGCCCAGCATGCGTGCAACTTCATCGACGCGGCTTTGTTCATCCAATAGCCGGATATCAGACTGCGTGCTGCCGTCGGTAGACGATTTCCGCACCTCAAAATGATGGGTGCCGCATGCCGCGACTTGGGGCAGATGGGTAACGCACAGTACCTGATGGCGCTTACCCAGCTGCCGCAGCAGGCGCCCGACCACTTCGGCCACGGCACCCCCAATGCCCGTATCCACTTCATCAAAAATCAATGTCGGCACTTGGGCCGCCTGGCTGGCAATTACCGAGAGGGCCAGCGACAGCCGCGCCAGTTCACCGCCTGAAGCCACTTTTGCCAAGGGGCGCAGCGGCGTGCCAGCGTGGCCGGCGACCCGGAATTCCACGAGTTCCTTACCATGCGCGCTTGCTGGGCAGGTATCCAGGGCAACCTCAAAGGCGCCGCCCTGCATCGCCAGTTCCTGCATGGCGGTGGTGACATCATTTCCCAGGCGCTCTGCCGCCCGCCGGCGCTTCTGGCCGAGTTGATCGGCGACAGCATGGTAGGCCCGCTCAGCGTCGTCTACGCGTGCTTGTAGTGCCTGCAGGTCGGTGGCGGCTTCGGATGCGCTCAGTTCGCCGGCCAAACGTTCCTGCAGAGCGGGGAGGGCTTCAGGTTCTACCTGAAATTTGCGGGCTGCTTCGAATAATTCGGCAACCCGGCGTTCTGCCTGCGCCAAAGCCTCTGGATCGAGGTCCAGGCGGTCGAGATAACTGTTCAGGTCGGAAACGGCTTCAGAAGCAGAGATCCGTGCCGACTCCAAAGCGTCAAAGACGCCTTGCAGCTGGCTGTCGTGCTTCAACAGTTGCTGTATCTGCCGCGCCGCGCCATTGAGTGCCTGAAGGGCGGAGCCTGCTTCGTCCTCCAGCAGGCTCTGGGCAAGGGTCGCCCCTTCAAGCAGAGCTTGACCGTGAGCCAGGCGCGATTGTTCGTTACTGATGAGTTCCCATTCGCCTTCCTTGGGGGATAGTGCTTCGAGCTCATCCAGCTGCCATTGCAGCCTGTCGCGTTCCTGCTGCATGGCGTGAGCATTCTGCTGAGCTGTCTGCAAGCTGCGCGCGGTTTTCTGCCACACTTGCCAGGCTGCCGCTGTGTCGCGGGCCAGGCCGGCCAACCCGCCTTGCTGATCAAGCATATTGCGCTGGCTGGCAGCCATCAGCAGACCCTGGTGGGCGTGCTGGCCATGGATGTCCACCAAGTGTTCGCCCAATTCGCGCAACATGCCCAGATTGGCAGGCACACCGTTTACATAGGCCTTGCTGCGGCCCTGTGCATCGATGATGCGACGCAGGACGAGATCGTCCTGAGGATCGAAGTCGCGCTCACGCAGCCAGTCGTGCAGACTGTCGGGCGGGGTAAATACGGCAGAAATCTCGGCGCGTTCGGCGCCTGTTTTCAACAGGCCGATGTCACCGCGACCCCCAAGAGCAAGCGACAGGGCGTCGATCAGTATTGACTTGCCTGCGCCGGTTTCACCGGAAAAGACAGTGAAGCCGGGTGAGAAGGTGATTTCGGCTTCGTCGACAATGACAAAATCACGGACGTGCAGAAGGCGCAGCATGGCTCTTCATTCGGAGTTGTCGGAAGGTTGGGGCATGTGGTTCCAGTGCAGCTTGTGACGCAGTGTCGAAAAAAAGCTGTACCCGGTAGGGTGGATGAAGCGCACGCTGTGATCAGCGCGCCGTACTTCGATGCGGTCGCCCGGTTGGCAATCGGACCATGTCTGCATGTCGAAATGCACACTGGCGCCGCTTTCAACACGCCCGAGCGCAGTGATGGTAAGCCCCAGGGTACCGGTGTCCGGTAGAACGATGGGGCGGTTCGATAGGGTCTGCGGTGCCACAGGCACCAGCAGCAGTGCCCTGATGCGGGGATGCATGATGGGGCCATTCACCGCCAGGGAATAGGCCGTGGACCCGGTGGGGGTGGCAATGATCAGGCCGTCGGCGCGCTGGCTGTACATGAAAACGTTGTCGAGTTCGACCCGTGCTTCTATCATGCCGCCGCGCCCGGCACGGCTCAGGACCACGTCATTCAGCGCCAGGCCTGAAAACATCACACGGCCATCGCGGATCACCCTGCCTTCGAGCAGCACCCGTTCTTCGGCTTCGTATTGGCCGTCGAGTATGCTGGTGACGGCTTCAAGCGCATTGTGCAAGGGAATGTCGGTGATGAAGCCGAGGCGGCCGTGGTTGATGCCGACCATCGGGACGTTGTACAGCGCCAGCTGCCGCGCTGCGCCGAGCATGGTGCCGTCGCCGCCCATGATGATGGCCAGGTCAGCCCGTGAGCCGATGCCCGCGTAATCGGCTACCATGAATTCCCTGACCCCAGTGTTGCGGGCTGTTTCTGCTTCCACCAGTACCTCGCCCCCAACGGCCTGGATCGATGCCGCCAGCTCACGCAATGGTGCGTCCAGGCCAGCATCCTGGTAGCGACCGATGATTGCAATGGTGTTGAAGTGCATAAAAGTGACGTCTGAGTATTTGGTGGAATAATAGAGCTGATTATAGGGTTGCCGGATGGCGCCGCGGCAGGGTTTCGTCGCTGCTGTTGCGTGCAGGGTCCGTGCTTTCTGAAATATCAGCATTGAACGTATATATGGATGATCGAGCCAAGGCACTGTTGAAAGTGTTGATAGAGCGCTATATCGCGGACGGCCAGCCGGTCGGGTCGCGCACGCTGTCCAAGATGTTCGACCTTTCTCCGGCCACGATTCGCAATGTCATGGCGGACCTGGAAGACTTTGGTCTGATTCACAGCCCGCACGCCTCGTCGGGGCGTGTTCCCACGCCCAAGGGTTATCGGCTGTTCGTCGACCGCCTGCTTGCCGTTCAGAGCCTGTCGGCGTCGCCCACGGATCACCTGCGCCAACAGCTGCCTTCGTCAGACCCGACCCGGGCGGTGTCGGCGGCCGCCACGCTGTTGTCGAACATGTCGCAGTTTGCAGGGGTCGTACTGGCGCCCAAGCGGTCGCAGATCTTCAGGCAGATCGAGTTCATCCGTCTGTCCGAAACACGGGTTCTGCTGATCATCGTGACGCCTGATGGTGATGTGCAGAATCGTATTCTGTTCGTCAAGCGTGACTACCAGGAACACGAACTCATCGAGGCCAGCAACTTCTTCAACCAGCATTTTTCGGGGAAATCCTTCGAACAGGTCCGGGAAGCCCTGAAAAAGGAACTGTCATCGCTGCAGGCGGATATTTCCCGGCTCATGCAGGTGGCTGTGGAAGCCGGTACCGCCGACCCTGATGTCGGTGAAACCGTGGTCATTGCCGGCGAAAGCAAGCTATTGGATATTTCCGAGATTACGGCCGACATGGACAAGCTGCGGCGCATGTTCTCTTTGTTCGAACACAAGACCGACCTGCTGCAGCTGCTGGATGTCTCCAGCCGCGCCCATGGCGTACAGATCTACATTGGCGGCGACTCTGAGCTGGTACCTCTGGATGACGTTTCGGTCATTACCGCGCCTTATGGTGTCGATGGCAAGGTGGTCGGCACACTCGGTGTCATCGGGCCATCACGTATGGCATATGAGCGTGTCATTCCCATTGTCGATATTACCGCGCGCCTGCTTTCCAACGCCCTCAGCCACAACTCTCCATGAGTATTTTCTTTTCGCCGTACATGGCCGAACCGGCCGACCCCCATGCACTTGTGGCAGAACCCACACCGCAACAAGCGGGTACGCCGGGGGTGCTGTTCATCAACCTGGGCACACCTGACGCACCGACCCCCGCCGCCATCCGCCGCTATCTGGCTGAGTTTCTGTCCGACCCGCGTGTGATAGAGATCCCGCAACCCTTATGGCAGATCATTCTGCGCTTGTTCATCCTGACACGGCGGCCGCGCGACCTGGCGCCGCGATATCAGGAAATCTGGTGGGAAGAGGGCTCGCCGCTATTGGTGGGCAGCAGGCAGCAGGCTGAAGGTGTAGAGCAGGAACTGGCACGCCGTGGCATCGCCATCCGGGCGGCGGTGGGCATGCGCTATGGCAACCCGTCAATTGCCAGTGCCATGGATGCCCTGCGTGATGCCGGCTGCGAACGGATATTGGTGGTGCCCTTATACCCGCAATATGCTGCCAGCACGACGGCAACGGCCGTCGATAAAGTGAATGCCTACACCAAGCGGCGTCGCAATCAGCCCGAACTGCGCTACATCAAGCGCTATCCTGACGACGCCGGCTACATCGAGGCATTGCGTGCCAGCATACTCGAACACTGGCAGCATCATGGCAAACCGGAACGCCTGCTGCTCAGCTTTCATGGCATTCCCCGAATCACCGTTGAAAAGGGTGACCCTTACCATCGGGATTGCATGCACACTGTGCAGGCGCTCAAGCAGGCGCTTGGCGAGGATGGCGCACGGGTGCATCATGCCTTCCAGAGCCGTTTCGGGGCTCAGGAATGGCTGCAGCCCTACACCGAACCCACTTTGCGGGCCTGGGCGCGGTCTGGTGTTGCCAGCGTCGACGTGATGTGTCCCGGCTTCTTGGCTGACTGCCTGGAAACCCTGGAAGAAATACAGATGCAATGCCGCGACGCCTTTCTAGAGGAAGGCGGGCAGGCCTTTCGCTACATTCCCTGCTTGAACGGGACCCCTGTCTGGGTGCGCGGCCTGGCCGACCTGGTTGAACGCAATTTGTGGTGAGTGCACACGGCGTGGTGCAGCCCGTGGCCCGGGCTGCATTCGTTGAATCTCTTCACCTGGCTGGATTTCGCATCCCCGGCCCTTGAAATGGGTGCGTCTGCCCCCACTTGCCTTGGATCGCACACATCAGTCAGTGGAGAACTTCTATGTCTGCACCCCAGGAACCTGTGGATCCCAAGCAGGAAAACCAGAAACCGGACACATCAGAACGGCTTGAAATCAACGAGGCGCCAACAGACGGTGCCGTGGCCGATGACGCACCTCAGGATGAAGGCCTGGTGCAGTTCGGCGCTGCGGAAGAAGGGCTCGGCGACATGCTGTCGGCGGCACAGGAAAAAATCGCTGAATATCATGATGAGCTGCTGCGCGCTCGCGCCGAGGTCGAAAACGTCCGGCGCCGAGCCCAGGAAGACGTGGCCAAGGCGCGCAAGTTCGGGACCGAATCCTTTGCCGAGAGCCTGATCCCCGTTCGCGACAGTCTGGAGGCCGCGCTATCGCTTACAGATCAGACGGCCGAAGCCTGGAAAGAAGGGGTCGAAGCCACGCTGCGCCAGCTCAATGGCGCCTTCGAGCGCAATCAGATGCGCGAAGTCGCTCCGGTGCCTGGCGACAAGTTCGACCCCCATTTCCATCAGGCCATTTCCTCCGTGCCGTCCGACCAGCCCGCAGGCGCCGTTGTGCAGGTCCTCCAGAAGGGCTACACGCTGGCGGAACGCGTTCTGCGCCCGGCGCTGGTGATGGTTTCCGCCGGGCAGTCTTGAAAAATCCTGTATCGGCCCCAATTAGCAAGCATTCACGAATAAACACTTTTCGCAGGATCACGAACCATGGGAAAAATCATCGGTATTGACCTTGGCACGACCAACAGTTGCGTTTCCGTCATGGAAGGCAGCAGTGTCAAGATCATTGAAAACGCAGAAGGCACCCGCACGACGCCCTCCATCGTCGCCTACATGCCCGATGGCGAAGTGCTGGTCGGTGCGCCGGCCAAGCGTCAGGCGGTCACCAATCCAACCAACACCATCTATGCCGTCAAGCGCCTCATCGGTCGCAAGTTCGACGAAAAGGCGGTCCAGAAGGACATCGAGCTGATGCCCTACACGATCGTCAAGGCTGACAATGGCGATGCCTGGGTCGAAGCGCAGGGCAAGCAGATGGCTGCCCCGCAGGTGTCTGCCGACATCCTGCGCAAAATGAAGAAAACCGCCGAAGACTACCTGGGCGAAGAAGTGACTGAAGCCGTGATTACGGTGCCGGCCTACTTCAACGACAGCCAGCGTCAGGCCACCAAGGACGCCGGCCGTATTGCCGGGCTTGAGGTCAAGCGCATTATCAACGAACCCACGGCAGCAGCCCTGGCTTTCGGCCTGGATAAATCCGAGACCGGCGACCGCAAGATTGCGGTGTATGACCTGGGTGGCGGTACGTTTGACGTCTCCATCATCGAGATTGCAGATCTCGATGGCGAAAAGCAGTTCGAGGTTTTGTCGACCAACGGCGACACCTTCCTGGGTGGCGAAGACTTCGACCAGCGCATCATTGATTACATCATCGGCGAATTCAAGAAGGAAAGCGGCGTTGATCTGTCCAAGGACGTGCTGGCCCTGCAGCGCCTGAAGGAAGCTGCGGAAAAGGCCAAGATTGAACTGTCTTCGGCCCAGCAGACCGAAATCAACCTGCCCTATATCACTGCCGATGCCAGCGGGCCCAAGCATCTGACCTTGAAGGTTACGCGCGCCAAGCTCGAAGCATTGGTGGAAGACCTGATCGAGCGCACCATCGAACCCTGCCGTGTAGCCATCAAGGACGCTGGCATCAAGGCTGGCGACATTGATGACGTGATCCTGGTCGGCGGCATGACACGCATGCCCAAGGTACAGGACAAGGTCAAGGAATTCTTCGGTCGCGAGCCGCGCAAGGACGTCAACCCTGACGAAGCCGTGGCCGCTGGTGCCGCCATTCAGGGTTCGGTGCTTTCGGGTGACCGCAAGGACGTGTTGCTGCTCGACGTGACCCCGCTGTCGCTGGGCATCGAAACGCTGGGCGGTGTGATGACCAAGATGATCAAGAAGAACACCACGATCCCGACGCGGTTCTCGCAGGTGTTCTCCACGGCCGACGACAATCAGCCTGCCGTGACCATCAAGGTCTATCAGGGCGAACGCGAAATTGCTACTGCCAACAAGGCGCTGGGTGAGTTCAACCTGGAAGGCATCCCGCCCGCAACGCGCGGCACACCGCAGATTGAGGTCACCTTCGACATCGACGCTAACGGCATTCTGCACGTGTCGGCCAAGGATAAGGGTACGGGCAAGGAAAACAAGATCACCATCAAGGCGAACTCGGGCTTGAGCGAAGACGAGATCGAACGCATGGTGAAGGACGCCGAGGTCAATGCCGAGGAAGACCGCCGGGTCGCCGACCTGGCCAACGCCCGCAACCAGGCAGACGCGCTGGTGCATGCCACCCGCAAGTCTCTGACCGATTATGGCGAACAGCTTGAAGACGCCGAGAAGGAAGCCATCGAGGCTGCCATCAAGGATGTCGAGGAAGTGATCAAGTCCGGCACCAAGGAAGAAATCGACTCCAAGGTGGAAGCCCTCAGCACCGCATCGCAGAAGCTGGGCGAAAAGATGTATGCGGATATGCAGGCGCAGCAGCAGGCTGCAGCTGGCCAGGAAGGCGCTTCTGCCGCCCGTCCGGCTGACGACGATGTCGTGGACGCCGACTTCAAGGAAGTCAAGCGCGACCAATAAGGTCTGCGTATAGCGCCTCGTAGCCCGATTTCTGGCGCTTTTGCCGGAAATCGGGCGTTCTCGTTCAGACACGGAGCACGTCACAGACGCAAGCAATTCAAATGGCAAAACGCGATTATTACGAGATACTGGGGGTTGCCAAGAACGCCTCCGACGATGAGCTGAAAAAGGCTTATCGGAAACTGGCCATGAAGTACCATCCGGACCGCAATCCGGACAGCAAGGAAGCGGAAGAAAAGTTCAAGGAAGCCAAAGAGGCTTACGAGATGCTGTCCGACGAGCAGAAGCGGGCCGCTTACGACCGCTTTGGCCATGCCGGGGTTGACCCGAACGCTGGGGTCGGTGCGGGAATGGGTGGCGGCGCTGGTTTTGCGGATGCGTTTGGCGATATCTTTGGTGAGATCTTTGGTGCGGCAGGTCGCCGTGGTGGGGGCCCCCAGGTTTATCGGGGGGCCGATCTCAAGTACACACTGGACATCACGCTGGAACAGGCGGCCAGCGGTTTTGATACCGAAATCCGGGTTCCCAGCTGGGAAAACTGCGACGTCTGCAAAGGTAGCGGTGCCAAACCCGGCACGCAGCCCAGCACTTGCCACACTTGCGAAGGGGCAGGGATCGTGCGCATGCAGCAAGGCTTTTTCAGCGTGCAGCAGAATTGCCCCACCTGCCACGGCACGGGCAAGGAAATCACGGATCCATGCACCTCCTGCGACGGCGTGGGGCGCATCCGTCGCCATAAAACGCTGCAGGTCAAGATCCCGGCCGGGATCGACGACGGCATGCGCATCCGGTCAGCCGGTAATGGCGAGCCTGGGGTCAACGGTGGGCCGCCGGGCGACCTCTATGTCGAAATCCATCTCAAGCAGCACGGTATCTTCCAGCGTGATGGCGATGACCTGCATTGTGAATTGACCATCCCCTTCACCACAGCAGCACTGGGCGGCGAACTAGAAGTGCCTACGCTTACGGGGCGCGGTGCCATCACGATTCCGGATGGTACCCAGACCGGTAAAACCTTCCGACTGCGTGGCAAGGGCGTGCGTGGCCTGCGCTCCAGCTATCCGGGTGACTTGTACTGCCACGTATCGGTAGAAACACCGGTACGCCTGAACGAAGAGCAGAAGAAGATTCTGCGGCAGTTTGAAACATCATTGCAGCAGGGCGGCGAAAAGCATTCGCCCAACAGCCAATCATGGCGTGATCGGGTGAAAAACTTTTTCTCCTGA